>DASRER010000026.1 GCA_035651995.1 Terriglobales bacterium
TTCAGAAAATGTTGGAAATGCTCCTCAATCCGGATTATCTTCGCCATCGGGTGTAGGTCTCCTTTCCAGGAACGGCTTCGCTTGCTAGGCAAAGCCAACTTACACCCTCTCGCTTTTTACACAATCAACGTTACGTCACCGATAAAAGCTCACCGTGGATGAACGCCGATCACCTCATTGCCGAATTGCGGAAGTTGCGGGAATGAACGAGCGTGAGCGCATGGGTCTTTCCATTCGGCAGTTCGGCAATTCCGCAGTTTCGCAATTGAAAGTATCCGCGTCCATCCGCGTAAATCCGCGGCAGGTTTTACAATGCCCCCAATGACGGGCAAGCTCTCACACTACGACTCTCGCGGCCGCGCCCGCATGGTTGACGTCTCCGCCAAGGCGCCCACGCGGCGTGAGGCTGAGGCGTCGGCGTTCGTAGCCATGTCGCGAAAAGTGCTGAAAGCGCTGCCCCGCAACCCCAAGGGTGATCCACTGGAGGCGGCGCGGCTGGCCGGCATCCTGGCCGCCAAGCGTACATCCGAATTGATACCCATGTGCCATCCGCTGCCGCTGACGCACGTTGATGTGCGTGCAGAGGTGTGCGAGAATGGCGTCGCTATTGCCTCCACGGTAACTACCACCGCGGCCACCGGCGTGGAAATGGAAGCGCTGGTCGCGGCCAGCGTCGCCGCCCTGACCGTGTACGACATGTGCAAGGCGCTGGACAAGGGCATCTCGATCCGCGAAGTGGTGCTGGAGCGCAAGTCCGGCGGCAAAAGCGGCGACTACGCGCGCCGGCGGAAGCGGTAAGGCCGCGTCGAGCATCCGGCTGTTTCTATGCCTGCCAACATTCAGATCATGCTGGTAGACGACAACCCCATGGTGCTGGGGATGCTGCGACAGGCGCTCGCGCCCATGGGCCAGCTCACCGTGGCCGAAGACGGCGCCGACGCCATGCTCAAGGCCATCGAGGCGCCGCCTGACCTGATCATCAGCGACTTCGCCATGGCCGGCATGGATGGCCGCCAGCTCCTCACCAAGCTCAAAGGCCGTTCGCAAACCGCCAGAGTCAGCTTTATCCTCATGGCCAGCAAGGGCGACATCGGCGAAAAGCTGAAGCCGCTCCAGGACCAGGTCGAGGACCTGATCGAGAAGCCGTTTTTCCTCAAGGACACTGTTTCGCGCATCAAGCGCGTGATCGACAAAATCCTGCTGGAAAAGATGGCGCGCGAGGCGCCCAGCGACGGCGCGCTGCGCGGGTCGCTGGCGCAGATGAACGTGATTGACCTGCTGCAATCACTCGAGCTGGGCAAGAAGAGCTGCTCGCTGGTGCTGACCAACAACGGCGACCGCTGCGAAATGTTCTTCGCCGACGGGCAGATCAACCACGCCGTCTACGACGCGCTGAAGGGCGACGACGCCGTCTATAAGGTGCTGGCCTGGACGGGCGGCAACTTCCAGATTGACTTCAACGGCAAAAGCAGCGAGCAGACCTGCACCCGCTCCACCCAGGGTCTGCTGATGGAAGGCCTGCGCCTGCTCGACGAAGCCAACCGCAATACCGAAGAGAACGTTCTCGAGGCTTAGTTCGCGGCCGGTAAGTGATCTCCTTTCCCTGTGCCATCTCCCGATGCAATGACCGCCGCCGTGCTCACCGTGAGCGATTCTGCGCACGCCGGCACGCGTGCCGACGCCTCCGGTCCGCGCGTGGCCGAGGCGCTGGCTGACCGCGGCTATCACGTGGCTGCCACCGCCGTCGTGCCCGACGATCGTGAGGCGATCGCGCGCGAGATCATTCGCTTTTGCGGGCTGGCGCGGCTGGTGGTGACCACCGGCGGCACCGGCGTCGCGGCGCGCGACGTCACGCCGGAAGCCACCCTGTCGGTGTGTGACCGCCTCCTGCCCGGCATCGCCGAGCACATGCGCGCCTCGGGCGCAGCCAAGACGCCGATGGCCATCCTGAGCCGCGCCGTCTGCGGCTCACGCGGCGAGTCGCTCGTGCTGAACCTGCCCGGCAGCCCCAAAGGCGCCGTCGAGTCCCTGCTCGCCGTGATCGACGTGCTCCCGCACGCGCTGGCGCTGCTGGAAGGAAAGACCGAGCACTAGCCGCGGGCGAAAATCCAGCATTCGCTACAATGCTTGCTTGCAGACCCTGAAAACGTTCCTGGCGAAATACTCGGTGCTCCTCTGGGCGGCGCTGAAGCCGCTCGGCATGTGGGGAGTTTTCTTCGCCGGCTTCATTGACTCCGCCTTTCTCGGCCTTCCCATTGACGCCATCGTTGCCGGCTATGTGTACACGCATCGCGCCGAATCCTGGCTCTATGTCCTGCTCGCCTCGGCGGGTTCGGCGCTGGGCAGCATCATGATTTATGGCATCGGCTACAAGGGCGGCGAGCTGCTGCTGAGCAGACGCGTGCCGGCGCGCCGCATGGAAGAGCTGCGCCGGAAGTTCGAGCAGCAGGAATTCTTTGCACTGATGGTTCCGGCCATGCTGCCGCCGCCGATGCCGTTCAAAATCTTCCTGCTGGCGGCGGCGGTCTTCCGCATGCGGCTGCGGCACTATCTGCTCGCGATTTTTCTCGGCCGGCTCGTCCGCTTCGGAATCCTCACAGCGCTGGTGCTGATCTTCGGTCCGCAGGTGGTCGTGGTGACGGGCGCAGCGCTGCGCGATCACCCTTGGCTCACGCTGACGATCGTGGCCGCATTGATTCTGGCAGGCGTGCTGCTGTACGTGATAACGCGGGGCAAGAAGAAACCGGCGCGCGCATCGTAAGAACAGAGACGCAGCAAGCTGCGTCTCTACATCTCAGTTTTCGTTGAGGCTAGGAGATGGCCGTCTGCCGTGCCGGACGCATCGCCGTCGCCAGCGCCGGCAAGCCAAACATCACAGCGGTAAATACGAGGTCGCTCAGGACCGTGTTGCGGAAGAACGGCAGGCCGGCCGCGTAGCACAGCCAGAGCCCGTTGAGCGTGTGTCCGTAGGTCGGCCACACCGCCCAGACCGCGAAGTTGCTCACCAGGAAAAACGAAACCGAGGCGGCCAGCGACGCGCCTGCCAGGGCCGGCACGCTCGCATTGCGCCGCAGCAGCGTTCCCAGCAGCACGGCGCCCGCGTACCACGCCCAGGTGAAGTAGTGGTCGGCCGTGAAGGCGTAGCGGTAGAACACCAGCGTGAGGAACAAATCCGACGCGGCCAGGATCGCCACCGGCACCCACATCTGCTTCTTCGGCCCGCGCGCGCCAAAGTACAGCAGCGACGCACCGACGGGCGTGAACGAAAACGGATGCGGGACCAGCCGCAGAATGGTGGCGAAGATCACGTAAACGTAAGCCAGCATGAAGTCCTCACGCGGCCGAGGCCAAAGCGCATCGGCCGGAATCTTCATTGTCTGCGGCGGTATGTGAGCGCGTCAAGCGCGCACTAATCCACCGGCGGCCGCTCCGACTTGCGCCGACGCAGCAGCCCGCCCATCTCCTCTTCCACCACACGCAGGTTCTTGTCGAGCACCACCGCCGCGCCCAGCGTGTTGCGCCCGATGCCCGGATAGCGAAAGCGCAGATCGTAGAAGCTCACGCGGTAGCCGCCGCCTGGCAGCGGCTCCGTCTCGGTGATGGGAAAGCGCGCCCAATCCAGGTAAATGCGCCCGAGGTACGATTTCTTGGCCGCCAGTGTGACCGGCGTCTCTTCCGGCTTGTAGAACACGCGCGCGGTGCCGCGCGGATCAACCTGCGGCGTCAGCGAATCCACCGGCGCCGTCTCGAAAAACGTCTCGGTCTCCACCACGCCGTGCCACACGAACGGATTGCCGGGATACGGGTTCGCGGCTGCGCGCAGCGGCTCCTGGTCTTCATACGTCACCGCGCGCATCGCTGCCAGCGCGTGCCGGTGCTGGTAGTCGCGCACCGCCCACAGCGCGCACATCAACACCAGCGCCGTGATGGCGCCGCCACGCCCCTGAAAAGGACGCTTGCGCGCGCCGATTTCCTCGTTGATCAGCCCGAAAAGCCGCGGCAACAGGAGTCCGCCCGCGAGCACCACCAGCAGCACCGGTTCCACGATGAACACGATGTCCCACGCGTACCAGTGGTAGTCGAACGGCATGAAGGGGCGCAGGCCGTAGTTGTTGGTGAAGTCGAGCAGCAGGTGGCTGAGGGCCGCGACGCACGCGAACAGGAACAGCCGGCCCCAGCGTGGCTCAAACTTTGGCTTGTGTCCGCGCTTTAGCCGCCAGCGATGCCATCCGTAGACCAGCAACACGGCGGCCGCCGCGTCGAGCGGCACGCCGATGAATGTATGTGTGAAGCCGCGATGATGCGCAAAGCCGAACACTGGCCCGCCAATGTTGGCCAGCACGTCGAGATCGGGGATATCCGCGGCGATGGTCATGACCGCGGTCGCGAGTCCGCTCTTGCGGTTGAAGCCGGAGCGGCCCAGGCACGCGCCGGTCAGGAAGTGGGTTAGCGGGTCCAAGTGAGAATGAAAACCACACCGCGGATGGACGAAGATCAACGCGGATTTAGGGCCATGCGGAACCCAAATCCGCGTTTTGTCCGCGTCAATCCGCGGTAAGCGGTCCTATTTCAGCTCACGAATGTATCACTTCGCCTGACGCGCGGGCATGAGCAGCGTGAGGGCGTCGGGCACGACGGACATCCGCACCGGCAACCCGCCAATCAGTTCGCCGTCGGCCTGGGCGCGGAGTTGTCGCGTCGTGTCGGGCCATTTGCCGTGCGGTCGGTCGGACCCCGCAAGTTGGCGGCACACGATCTTCCGCGCGGAGACGATCTCCACGCCTGCGACCGGGCGCTCCCGTCCACCCGCACAGGCGAAGGCATGCCGCAGAAACGCGTCACGACGCGGCGTGGTGAACAGAACCAGGCGCAGCTCGGGGCGCAGCAGGTCGGCGCCGGGCGCCACACGGCGAATCAGGCCGCCGAAGTTGGCGATGCGCGTGGCCAGGACCTGCGCGACCACCAGGGAGCGGCGCTCCGGCTCTTCAATGTCGACCACGAACGGCGTCATCGGGTAGCTGAAGAACAGCCGCAAGGCCTGCCAGTAGTACGCCGCCATGCCGTGGCGCTCTTTTACAGCCAACGCCAGCTCATCAAGCATGGCAGCGTCGGCGCCCACGCCGGCGGTGACGATGAAGTAGCGCGAGCCCGCCTGGCGGCCGGGAGAGCTCGCCCACTCGACGCGCCCCACCGCGATGCGGCGCGGCTCGGCGGCGAGCAGCACCCGGGCGGCGCGGACGGCGTGCTTCGGCAATCCGATGTCGGCGGCGAGCGCGTTGCCGGTGCCGACCGGAATCATGCCCAGCGCCGCCTGCGACCGCTGCGCCACCATGCCCTGCATGACCTCGTGCACAGTGCCGTCGCCGCCGCAGGCGAGGATGCTGTCGAACCCGGCCGCGATCAGCTCGAGCGCCTGGCCAGAAGCAGTCCCCGGGCCATGCGTGGCAACGCACAGCGCCTCGACTCCGCCGCCACGTAGCGCCGCGGCGGCCGCTTCGACGTCGGCAAGACGGCGGGAGCGGCGCTGTCCGGCAATCGGGTTATAGAGCAAAGCTGCGCGACGCACGCGAGGAAGATGTTTTACCGCAGAGATCGCAGAGAACAAAACTCCCTGCCGCGGATTCACGCGCATGAATGCGGACCACTTCATGACACGAAGAGCTATCCGGGTCATCCGCCTGAATCCGCGGTAAGCATTTTCTTCGCGCCCTCTGCGTCCCTGCGGTGAACAGTCTGGCTTTTATAATCGTTTGTTCCCATGGCAGCCGCAAGCAAGGCCGTGACGCGCGACGTCGAAAGGCTGCGTGACCAGATTCGCTACCACGAGCACCGCTATTACGTGCTCGACGATCCCGAGGTCAGCGACGCCGAATTCGACCGCCTGATGAACGAGCTCAAGCGCCTGGAGGCGGCGCATCCCGAACTGGTCACTCCCGACTCGCCCACCCGGCGCGTGGGTGGGAAGCCGCGCGAAGGCTTCACTAAGGTGCGGCACTCCTCGCCCATGCTCTCACTCGACAACGCCTACAACGAAGACGAGCTGCGCGCCTGGGAAAAGCGCGTCCGCGAACTCGCCGGGCGCGACGGGCTGGAGTACGTCTGCGAGCTGAAGCTCGACGGCATGTCGCTGGCGCTCACGTATGAGAATGGCGCGCTGCTCCGCGGCGTCACGCGCGGCGACGGCTCCATTGGCGAAGAGGTCACGGCCAACGTCCGCACCGTGCGCTCGGTGCCGCTGTCGCTTTCCGCGGCGACGCTGAAGAAAGCGCGCCTGCCCGAGAAGTTCGAGGTGCGCGGGGAGATCATCATGCCCATCAAGGCGTTCGAGCGCATGAATGAAGACCGCGAGCGGCAGAATCTCTCCAAGTTCGCCAACCCGCGCAATGCCGCCGCCGGCGCCGTCCGCGTGCTCGATCCCAACATCACCGCGCTGCGCCGGCTCGATTTCTACGCCTACTTTCTGCTCGTGAACGGCCGCGTGGCCGGCCAAGAGCACTGGGAAGACCTGGAGCAGCTCGCCGCGGCCGGGTTCAAAGTGAACCCGCGGCGGCGGCTGGCGAAAAACTTCGACGAGATTCTCGAGTTCATCCGCGAATGGGAGGCCAAGCGCGAGTCGCTGCCCTACGAGATCGACGGCATCGTCGTGAAGGTGAACCGCGTAGCCCTCTGGCCCGAGCTCGGCTTTACCGGCAAGGCGCCGCGCTGGGCCATCGCTTACAAATACGCGGCAAGGTCGGGCATGACGACGGTCGAGGACATCCGCGTGCAGGTCGGCCGCACCGGCAAGCTCACGCCGGTGGCCTGGCTCGCGCCGGTCCCTATCGGCGGCACCACCGTGAGCCGCGCCACGCTGCACAACATGGATGAAATCGAGCGCCTTGGCGTCGAGATCGGCGACCGAGTAGTGGTCGAGCGCGGCGGCGACGTCATCCCCAAAGTCGTGCGCGTGGAGAGCAAGGGCCGCAGCCGGCGTCGGTTCGAGATGCCGAGCCGCTGCCCCGAGTGCGGCGGCCACGTTGTCCGCGTGGAGGGCGAAAGCGACCACCGCTGCGTGAACGCCAACTGCCCGGCGAAGCTGCGCGAGAGCATCCTGCACTTCGCCTCGCGCGGCGTGATGAACATTGAGGGCATGGGCGACGCGCTGGTCAACCAGCTCGCCGAGCGCGGCCTGGTCAAGAACGTTGCCGACATTTATCGCCTCGACAAGGCAAAGCTCCTCACGCTCGAGCGTATGGGTGAGAAGAGCGCGCAGAACGTGCTCGACGAAATCGAAGCGTCGAAGAAGCTCCCGCTGGATCGTGTGATCTATGGTCTTGGCATCCGCTTCGTCGGCGAGCGTACCGCCGAGCTGCTGGCCGAGCACTTCGGTTCCATCAAGGCGCTCATGGAGGCGAAACAGGAGGAGCTTGAAGAAGTGCCCGAGGTCGGCCCGCGCGTCTCAGCCGCCATTCGCGAATTCTTCGGCGAGGCGCGCAATGTGAAGCTGGTCGAAGCGTTGCAGGAGGCCGGCCTGCGCATGCGGGGCGAGAAGAAGCAGCGCGGCACCAAGCTTGCCGGCAAAACATTCGTCCTGACTGGCACACTCGAGCGCCACACGCGCGACGAGGCCAGGAAGCTTATCGAGGACGCCGGCGGCAAAGTCTCCGGCTCGGTCAGCAAGAAGACGGACTACGTCATCGCCGGCAGCGAGGCAGGATCGAAGCTCGACAAAGCGCGCGAGCTGGGCGTGGCCGTGATCGGCGAAAAAGAGATGGAAGAAATGCTGGGGTAACAGGCTTCGACGTTTCAAGGTTTCGAAGTTTCGAGGTTTGGTAGGGACGAATCATGGTGGCGGTCACCAGGAAGCGGCGCGCGCGCAGCAGCCCGCCGGAACCAATCACGGCGTAGCGGACTTCCCCGGTGGCATGGTCGAAGATCACGTCGCAAATTTCACCGAGCTTCACGTCGTCGCGGGCATCGGCGAACTGGTAGTCCCCTGGCGTGGCGTTGTGGGCCATGAGCCTCCTTGTTTCCTCCGCAGCATTCAGATGCGATGGCGCAGCAGCGGGAGGTGCGTGATGGGAGATTTCCAGACGACGCCCTGCTCGGGGCGGAGGCTCGGCCGCAAGTTGCGTCAGAAGAGTTTCTTCATGCGCTCCCAGGTGGTGTCGAGCGACTCGGGCAGGACGCGCGTCTCTCCGACCGTGGTCATGAAGTTGGAATCGGCCACCCAGCGCGGCAGCACGTGCATGTGGATGTGTGAGGCGACGCCGGCGCCGGCCGCCCGGCCGATGTTCATCCCCAGGTTGATGCCCTCGGGCGAGTATAGCTGCCGCAGGACGTCCTCCATGCTGCGGCAGAGCTGCATCATCTCCGCCGAGGGCGCCTCCGGCAACTTGCGCAGCTCATCCACGTGCGCGTAGGGCACGATCATCACGTGCCCGGTCGTGTAAGGAAAAATGTTGAGCACCACGTAGCAGTGCTCGCCGCGGTGCACGATGTGCGCCGCGCGATCGTCTTTACTCTCCGCCAGGCGGCAGAAAACACACCCCGCGGCCTCGCTGGCGGCGGCATCCTTTATGTACTGATACCGCCACGGCGTGAAGATGTGGTCCATTAGCGCAAGAGGTTAACAGATGCGCTCGGAGTTGATGCGACGGCGGAATTGCGGAAGCGCCGAATGGCCGGCCTGGAATCCGTAAGCGCTGGGATCGGTAAGCGACGGTGAGCATCCATTCGGAATTCCGCAGTTCCGTAGTTCACCAACTGTGGAAAGTCCGCCGTCGCACGCTCAATTTCCCTCTCTGCTCGTTTGACACTCCGAGAGCGCGGTTGCTATATTCGATGGCAGTCTTGGACGCGCTTAGCGTTGCAAGATCCGGCCGCTCGATTTCGCCAGCCCGCTGTCTTCCGACAAGGGCTATCACACCGAAGAAATCCAGCGCCCGCCGTCTTTCCTGGGCCGCCTGGCCGCAAGGACCCGCGGGGTACCCGGATCGAGACTGGACCAGAATCTTGGCCGACGACACCACAGCCCGCCCGCAAAACACGGCGGAGAGCACTGCCGAAAGTGGGACGCATTCGTCCACTTCGACGGCGGTGGAAACCGCGGCGTCTCAGCGCCACGGGCCTTCCCCCGCAATCCGCAACGAGCAAAACAAACCGATGACTGAAGATTTCGCCACCGCACTGGAAAGCTACACCGCCGAAACCGAAGCCGCACCCACCGACGACCACGTCATTCAAGGCACCGTGGTCAAGATCACCCCGACGCACGTGGTGGTCGACGTGGGCGCCAAGTCCGAGGGCCTCGTTCCCATCGAGGAAGTCCGCGATCACGAGGGCAACGTACGCCTGAAGTCGGGCGACGAGATTGCCGTCATGATCGAGCGCGGCGAGACCGAAGAGGGTTACACCAAGCTCTCGCACCAGAAGGCCGCCCGCCTGCACGCCTGGGACGAAATCGAGGCGGCGTACAACTCCAAGCACGCCATCAAAGGACGCGTGATTGACCGCGTCAAGGGCGGGCTCAACGTCGACATTCTCGGCGCTCGCGCTTTCCTGCCCGGCTCGCAGGTGGACCTGCGCCCGGTGCGCAACCTGGACGGCTACAAGGGCCAGGAGATCGAAGTCCGCATCATCAAGCTCAACAAGAAGCGCGGCAACGTGGTCGTTTCGCGCAAGCAGCTGCTGGAAGAAGAGCTCTCCGAGAAGCGCTCCAAGACCCTCGAGCACCTGCAGGAAGGCGCGGTGCTCACCGGCACGGTGAAGAACCTCACCGACTACGGCGCTTTTGTAGATCTCGGAGGCATTGACGGTCTGCTCCACATCACCGACATGTCCTGGGGACGCCTCACGCACCCGCGCGACCTGGTGCAGGTGGGCGACGAGATCCAGGTGAAGGTGCTGAAGTACGACAAGGAAAAGCAGCGTGTCTCGCTCGGCTTCAAGCAGCTCACGCCCGATCCGTGGCTCGACGCCGCGCATCGCTACCCGGTGGGAGCGCACGTGAAGGGCCGCGTCATCAGCGTGACCGATTACGGCGCCTTCATCGAGCTCGAGCAGGGCATCGAGGGCCTGGTCCACGTCAGTGAAATGACCTGGTCCAAGCGCATGAAGCACCCGTCGAAGATCGTCAACGTGGGCGACCAGGTGGAAACGGTTGTGCTCAACGTGAATCCCACCGAGCGCCGCATTTCGCTCGGCTTGCGCCAGCTGGAAGCGAATCCCTGGGAGTCACTGCACGAAAAGTACCCGGTCGGCTCGCCGGTCGAAGGCCGCGTGCGCAACCTCACCGACTTCGGCGCCTTCGTCGAGATCGAAGACGGGATCGATGGGCTTGTGCACGTGAGCAACCTGAGCTGGACCAAGCGCGTGAAGCATCCGTCGGAAGTTCTGAAGAAGGGCGACAAGGTGAAGGCGGTCGTGCTCGCCATCGAGCCCGAGCATCGGCGCCTGTCACTCGGCATCAAGCAGCTCCAGCCCGACGTGTGGGAGACGTTTTTCAGCACGCATCGCATCGGTGACGTGGTGCACGGCAAGGTGCTGCGCGTGGCCAGCTTCGGCGCGTTCGTCGAAGTGGCCGAGGGCATCGAGGGCCTGTGCCACAACTCGGAAGCCGTCGGCGAAGACGGACACCCCATCAAGCTCGAACCCGGCCAGGAGCACGACTTCAAGATCATCAAGATGAATCCTGATGAGAAGAAGGTCGGCCTCAGCCTGCGCGCCGTGGGCGAGGAAGCCAGCCGCGCCGACGTCGAGGCCTACAAGCACCCGGCTTCCAGCGCCACCACGACGCTGGAAGAGCTGATGACCTGGAAGCGGGCGGGAAACGACCAGAACTAGCTGCCAGTTGCCGGGCCCCTGCTGGAGCAAACTGCAGGTTCTTTCGGGTGCTGTAAGTATCTGATTCTAATAGGCGACAGCTGGGAGGAATACAACGAGAGTGTTCGCTGGCGGGTGGCGACGTTCGGAAATGGACAACAGCCCGCGCCTCGCAGGAGGTTGCCAATGCGCGGCCGGCTGCCGCTCGTCACCCGGGATCACGCCTTCTTCGGCTCCGCGTCGATATGCAGGTTCAGGTGCACTTTGGTGCGCGAATCAAATGAGCTGACCGTCTTGGTGGGGCTCTTCTTCCCGTCGTACTCGGCGAACAACTCGTAATCCACGTTGGGCGAGAGCGCGTTGAACTGGAACTCCCCGCTCGCGTTGGCAATGTAGGTGCGCACCGCGAGCGTCTTGGTGTTCTTCAGATACACGATGGCGTTCGGCAACGGGGCGTCCTCTTTGCCCAGGACGGTGCCGGTCACCGAGCGCAGCTGGCTCGCGTTTTTGTCCTGCTTTTGCGCCGCCGCGACAGCCAGCAGTGCGACGCTTAGGCCCGCGATCATCAGGAGCCGTTTCAAACCTGCCTCCCTGACCCATTGTAGCCGCAAACAACCGCCCGCACGCCCCTGGTTCCTGCCAGTAGCCCAGCTGCCGGTAGCGCTTTGTTTGAGCTTCTACTCTCTTAGATGCAGGCTGATGTCCACGCGTTCCTCGGCATTGATGTGGACTTTGGCCTCCCGGCCCGGAAGGGCAGTATCGGCGGTAACGTCCACGCCTTTCGCTTTTTCTTTCTTTTCCTTCTTGTCCTTCTTGCCGTCGTTCAGGCGGGCGTCGATCCAGACGACGTAATCGGCGGGCCCCGGCGGGACGCGCTGGGCGAACTCTCCGCGATGGTCACTCATTAATTCGTATTGCGCCTTCTTCTTGTCGGCGCGGCGTATCTTGACGGCAGCGCCGTACAGGGGCCGGTCATCGGGACCGTACACCGTGCCGAAGATCAACGCGTAAGGTGCGGGCTTCTTGTCGCCGGCGGCTGCGGGCGCAGCCGTGTTGGCAGCCAGCAACAGTGCGACCAGCGAGGTCGTAACCAAACGACGCCGGAAGAAGTCAGGAGTAATCACCGTCCTCCGACTCCTCTTCCTCCTCGCCCTCTTCCTCCGCCACCTTGTTCAGTTCAAGCGGATTGGTGGTGACGACCTCGAAATCGGACCCACACTCCGGGCAGGAGACGATCTCGCCTTCATCGACCTCGTCTTCCTCGATGTCGAGATCCGTTTCGCATTCCGGACAGAGAACCATAAACCTCCTCGTGCATCGCGACTGCGCGTCTCCTTGCTTGGCGGCTTGCAGCGCGGCCCCAGGGGCTGCGGCGCGCATCGCTCCTGTTATATTTAGAAGCTCGCCAATCACGCGTCAAGTCTCCCGAGGGCCTGACCTCGCCCGCTGCACGCGCGCGAACGGGCGGCGCGACGCAAGAACAAAGGCTCGTTAAGATGCGTCTGAACTCACACCGTCGGCTCAAATTCGTCTCACTGATGTTCGTCGCGGTTA
This sequence comes from Terriglobales bacterium, assembly GCA_035651995.1. Taxonomy (NCBI): domain Bacteria; kingdom Pseudomonadati; phylum Acidobacteriota; class Terriglobia; order Terriglobales; species Terriglobales bacterium. The sequence goes on from DASRER010000026.1 coordinate 12,358, forward strand.
CGCTGGTTGCCCAAACCGCTTCAACACCCCAAGCCACAGGGAAGCCCGAAGCAAAGGCCAATGCTCCCAGCCGCGGCGCCGCGGCGCGCTCGGCATCGGCTGAACCCGTGCCCCGCATGCCGGTCGATCCGCAGATTGCCGCCGCCATCAGGGAGATTTCCGCCGCGCGCATTCGCGCCATCATCGAGAAGTTGGTCAGCTTCAACAGCCGTAACAGCCTCGGCTCCGGTGATCCCACGCTCAAGGAAAAGGGACAGGGCGTGGTCGCCGCGCGCGAGTGGATCAAGAGCGAATTCGAGCGCTACTCCGCCGAGTGCGGCGGCTGCCTCGAAGTGCACGTTGACAGCTTCATCCAGCCGCCCGGCGAACGCATCCCCAAGCCGACGGAGATGACCAACGTCTACGCCGTGCTCCGCGGTAGTGATCCCGATGCTGCGAAGCGAATGGTCCTCGTCACCGGCCATTACGACACCATCGTGCTCACACCGCTCAAGCCGGGCGAGGAGCCGCCGCTTTCCGAGCCGGGAAAGCCGGCGCCCGTCAATCCGGGCTCGGTGGATCTCATCGCGCAGGCGCCGGGCGCTAACGACGACGGCAGCGGAACGGCCGTGAGCCTGGAGTGCGCGCGCGTCCTGAGTAAGCACAGGTTTCCGGGGACGATCATTTTTCTTACCGTTCCCGGCGAAGAGCAGGGGCTGAACGGCAGCCTGCATTTTGCCCGCATGGCGAAGCAGGAAGGCTGGAACCTGATCGCCGCCCTGAACAACGACATCGTTGGCGGCAACCGCACTCCGGGCGACACCGGCCGAAACCCGCGCCGGGTGCGGGTTTTCTCCGAGGGCCTGCCGCTGGCGGCAGACACCGCCGAAATCCGGCGCATACGGCGCTACGGCTGGGAGAATGATTCCCCATCCCGCCAGGTTGCGCGGTACATCAGCGACGTGGGCCGCGCTTACCTGCCCAAGTTCCGGTTCATGCCGGAGATGATCTTCCGCGCTGACCGCTTCGGCCGCGGCGGCGATCACACTTCCTTCAACCGGGAGGGCTTCGCCGCCGTGCGCCTGACCGAGGATCGCGAGGACCTGAACCACCAGCACCAGTACGTGAGGACCGAAAACGGCATTGAATATGGTGATTTGCCCAAGTTCGTCGATTTCGACTACACCGCCAACGTGGCGCGGGTGAACGCCGCCACGCTGGCATCGCTCGCTTCGGGGCCGCCGCCCCCGGCCAATGTCCGCATCAACATGCGCGCGCCGGGCAACAGCACCACCCTTACGTGGGACGCGGTGCCCGAAGGCGTCAGCGTGGAGGTTCTCTGGCGGCTGACCACCGCACCCGACTGGCAACACGCCCGCAACGTCGGCCGTGAGACCAGGGCGGTGGTGGATGAATCCAAGGATAACGTCATGTTCGCGGTGCGCGCCGTAGACAAGAACGGGCACCGCAGCCTGGCGGTCATCCCGCGTCCCAGCGGACGCGAGCGTCGCGTCACCTATGAAGAGTGACGCCGCCGTAAGATAGGACAGGCGTTTCTGGCCGGCGCTGGATAGCGTAACTTCAACAGGAGTACCGTTTGGCTCGTTCGCCAATGCGCCGCTCTTACGGAGGCATGTCGCTCAGCTTTCCGCCGTTCACCCCGGCGGTAAAGTGGCTGCTGCTGGCCAACACCGGCGTCTTCCTGCTCACGCTGCTGCTGCACGCCACCGCGCGCGATGCAGCCGGGCTGATTACGAGCGCCCTTTGGCTACTTCCGGACGCGGTCGTCCGGCATGGCTACCTTTGGCAGGTCGCGACTTACTCCTTCCTTCACCTCGGGCTCTTCCACATCCTCTTCAACATGCTTTCGTTGTGGATGTTCGGCGCCACGCTGGAGGGCGATTGGGGATCGGGCCGTTTCCTCCAGTTCTATTTCTTCTGTGTGGCCGGTGCGGCGCTCACCACGATTGGGATTTCCTACACGCATGTGCTCGGCGTTTCGCCGCTTCAGCCCACCGTCGGCGCCTCGGGCGGCGTGTACGGCATCCTGATGGCCTTCGGCCTGCTCTACGGCGAGCAGGAGTTGTTCCTGTTCCCGTTCCCGTTCCGGATCAAGGCCAAGTACATGGTCGCGATCCTTATCTTCGTCGCCGTTGCCGGCGCGTTTGGTGAGGCCGGCGGGATCGCCAGCTTCGCGCATCTCGGCGGCCTGTTCTTCGGCTACGCCTGGGTGCGCTGGATGCCGCGCCGCGGAATGGGCTACGTCTTCTCCGAGAGCTACTACGGCCTCCGCAACCGCTACTTCAAGTGGAAGCGCCGCCGCGCCGCCCGCAAGTTCGAGGTCTACATGCGCAAGGTCAGCGCCGACCAGGAAAAAGCCGGCACACCGCGCAGTCACTTCTTCGACGAGTACGGCAACTACCGCGGCCCCGGCAGCGACAAACCCTCCGGCGGCGACAAGGACGACAGCGAATCGCGCTGGGTGCACTGACCGCTCGCACCGGCCGTTGACCCGGTTCCAACCCCGTGTTCCCCGATTTCTGGCCGCCTTTCTGCCAGGGAACACGGCCCCCTGCTATCATGGCCCGATTCCTGATTTGACAGGCCCCTCAGGAGGAACAAGATATGCGCAAGACAGCTCTCACCCTTCTCTGCGCAGTGTGCGTACTTTCGGTGTCGCTGTGGGCGCAAGCCCCGGCTGGCCCGCCGAAACCCGCGCCTGAGCTCAAGCGCTTGAACTACTACCTCGGTGACTGGACAGCGGAAGGCACGATGCAGCCCGGGCCTATGGGTCCTGGCGGGAAGTGGACCGGAAAAGACCACAACACGTGGAGCTTCAACGGCTTCTTCCTCACCATGAACTCAACCGGCAGCATGGCTGGAGCGCCGATGAAGAGCGTTGCCTATTTCGGCTATGACCCGGAGAAGAAGGTGTACACCTACCATGGTTTCGACAGCATGGGGATGGCATCGGAATCCACTGGCACCGTCAAAGGCAGCGATTGGACCTGGACCAATCGCGAAACCCACGGCGGCAAGACCTACGACGGCCGCTTCCTCATCCACGAGGAGTCGCCGACGGCTTACACCATGAAGTTCGACGTGTCCGAAGACGGCGGCAAAACCTGGAAGACGATGATGGACGGCAAGGCCACAAAGGCCGCCGCCGCGAAGCCGGCTGGGGACAAGAAGTAGTTCGCACTACGGGTTTCACCCGGGCCACCAAGGTCGCGCGAAGAGTGCTGTTCCCAGCCCTTTCGTGCGACCTTCGTGTCCTTTGCGTGAACCGGGTTTAGCTCCTCCGCCGGTCGTTTCCCTTCCAACGCGGCGCTTTCCGCCGATGTCCCCGGCGCCGCTCCCCATGTCCGCCTGTCGGCCCGCCCACCACGTGCAGGCGCATGAAGTTGGTCGAGCCTGAAGCCATCTGCGTGCCCGCCACCACGCCGATCACGTCGCCGGGAAGCACGACGTTCGCCTCCAGCAGACTTTGTTCGGCACGTGAAACCATGTCGTCCGCCGAGAGTGAGGCCTGCCCGTGCGATGGCCGCACGCCCCAGAACAGGTTGCAGCGGTTCGCCACCTCCGGCGCCGAGGTGAACGCGAATACCTGTGCTTTCGGCCGGTACTTGGAAATGAGCCGCGCCGTTCTTCCCGTCTCCGTGTAGACGGCGATGGCGCGCATGTCGAGATCCATGGCGGCGTGCGCCACCGATTCGCAGATGGTCTCCGCGATCGAGAGCTGCCGGTGCTCCCGCCGCCGGTGATGCTGCTGCTCCTGCCCCATGTGCAGCTCCGATTCCACGATGATCCGCGCCATGATGGTCACCGCCTCGCGCGGGTACTTGCCGCTGGCCGTTTCGGCCGACAGCATCACCGCGTCGGTGCCGTCGAAGATGGCGTTCGCTACGTCGCTGGCCTCCGCCCGCGTGGGCCGCGGGTTTTCAATCATGGACTCGAGCATCTGCGTCGCCGTGATCACCGGCTTCCGCCACGCGGCGGCGCGGCGGATGATGTGCTTCTGAATGACCGGCACCTTCTCCGGCGGCAATTCCACGCCCAGGTCGCCGCGCGCCACCATCACGCCGTCGGCCACCTCGAAGATTTCCTCCAGGTGCTCGATCGCCTGCGGTTTTTCCAGCTTGGCGATCACCGGGATGTCGGAGCGCCGGTCCACCACCCGCTTCTTGGCGGCGCGGACGTCGTCGGCGGTGCGCACGAACGACATGGCGATAACGTCCACGCCATGGCGCACGCCGAAGTCCAGGTCTTTCTCGTCTTTTTCCGTCAGCGACGGCAGGCTCATCACCGCGCCCGGCAGGTTGATGCCCTGGTGCTCGTGCAGCAGTCCCCCGTTGATCACCTCGCACTCCACGTCATCGCCGTGCACCGCGCGCACCCGCAGCTCGATCAGCCCGTCGAAGAGCAGAATGCGTGAGTCCGGCTGAACTTCCGTCGCCAGCACCGGCAGATTGTGAGAAATCAGCGTCGCCGTGCCCGGCACGTCGCGCGGCGTGAGCACCACCCGCGAGCCTGCTTTGATCATCACCGGCGTGCGGTACTTCAACCGCCCGGTGCGGATCTTCGGCCCCTGCAGGTCCTGCAGAATGCAGATGGTCCGCTCTTCCTTCTGCGCGGCACGGCGCAGGCGCTCGATCACCCGCGCGTGCTCCTCGTGGGTGCCGTGGGAAAAATTCAGCCGCGCCACGTCCATGCCGGCGCGCATCAGGTCGCGAATGCCGGCCTCTGTGCTCGACGCCGGCCCGATCGTGCACACGATCTTGGCGCGCCGCGCGTGCTTCGCCGCCGCCTCGCTTTCAGGCTCTGCCAGCGCCCGCTCCAGTGTGAGGTTGGAAGTGGCGTTCATTCGAACATTGGATGCCGCGAAGCGCCCCGGTCAGTGTAGCTGATGCCCGCCTTCTCCCGTCATGCTGCCGGCGTTTGTCGCCCGCGGAAACAACAGCGCGTTCACCTCGGCGCCGAACAGGATGATGAGTGACACGATGTACATCCACACCAGCAGCGCGATGGCCACCCCCAGCGATCCGTAGATCAGGCTGTACTGCGCCACGTGGTTCAGGTACCAGCCGAACAGGATGGTGGCGCCCAACCACATGCCGGTCGCGAGTGTCGCCCCGGGCAGCACGCTGTGCCACGGCTGCGTGCGCGGCACCGCGAAGTGGTAGATCACAGCGATCACCGCGATGCTGGTGAGCGTGGCGATCACCGAGCGTACACCCGTCCACGCCAGCAGGATGTACGGCCCCAATACGCGCGTACTGTGCAGAACCACCCACGCCTCGATCTGGCCGCCGAACGCCACCAGCAGCGTGGCGAACGTCATCGGCGCCAGCGCCCCCACCACCAGCGCCAGCGCGATCAGCCGCGACTTGATGAGCCCCCAACTGGCGGGCAGTTGGTAGGCGTAGCGGAATCCTTCCATCCACGACATCACCACACCGCTCGCCGTCCACAACGTGATGATCGAGGTTGTGACCAGCAGGCGCATGGGCCGCTGCTGCGGCCCGGTGAAGTAGCGCAATGCGGCGGCGCTGGTCCCTCCCGGCAGCACGCGCCCCAGCGCAAACGACGCCTGCTTCAGGAAGGCTTCGGTCAGATGCGTGTACGCAAGAATGGAGGCCAGCACGAGCAGCGCGGGAAACAGCGTAAGGATGGCGGAATAGGCCGCCGCCTTGGCAACGCCGAAAACGTCGTCTTCCAGCGAGCGCGCCAGGGCACGCCGAAACAGCGCCAGCGCGCGCAGAGTTGCCGCCATCGTGCACGCTAGCTTAAAGGCGCGGCGAGGAGTGCGGCAATGGCTGGCAGTGTTCCCCGTCGCCGCAAGATCACTCGGTCAGCGCTTCGCCCTTGGCTGCCTGATAAGCGCAGAGCTGTTCCGGCGCTTCGCTCAGCGCCCCAGCAGCAGCCACAGGCCGCCCAGACACAATCCCACGCCGGCCAGCGTGCGTCCTGACGCTCGCTCCCCGAAGAAAAGGGCCGCGATCACGATCAGCACGAGCGAGACAACGCTGTTGGAGATCAGCGACGCAACGTTGATTCGCCAGCCATTGCGATAGGCGAGCAGGAATCCGACCTCCACCGCCAGCACCGATGCGCCCAGCGCCAGGCTCGTCCAGTTCAGCTGCCCGAGCCCCTGCGACGAAGCCGAGCGCCTGTCGGTGGCCAGCAACAGCAGCAGGCAGGCCAGCGCTGCAGTGCCGAAGCTCACGGCCAGCGACAGGAACGGGTTCGCTCCGCGCGGAGTGGACTTCTGCGCCACGTGGTACACAACACTGCCGGCGATGGTGAGCAGCAGCGTGAGGTAGAACATGACGTGAAGATACACATCTGTCCCGGCCAGATGCATGAAAATCAGCCGGGCATGGACGTTAAACGGAGTCCGCGCGCGCAAAAGAAAAGCCCGGCCATTTCCGCCGGGCCTGTTGAATTGAGTTGATGAGGACTACTCCGCAGCGAGTTCCTCGGCTTCGCCTTCCTGGCGCAGCATTTCGAGGGCGCGCTCGGCTTCCTCGTACTCGCGCGACACCTCTTCCTGCACCTTTTGGGCGGCCTCTTCCAGTTCGGGCGAGAGCCGCACGTTGCGGTAGTACTCCATGCCCGTGCCGGCGGGGATGAGCCGTCCCACGATGACGTTCTCTTTCAGGCCGCGCAGGTGGTCCACCGCGCCCTGGATGCTGGCTTCGGTGAGCACGCGCGTGGTCTCCTGGAACGATGCCGCCGAGATGAACGACTCGGTGGAGAGCGACGCCTTCGTGATACCCAGCAGCAGCGGTCGTCCCGTTGCCGGGCGGCCGCCGTTCTGGATCACGCGCTCGTTCTCTTCGCGGAAGCGGAACTTGTCCACCTGCTGCTCCAGCAGGAATTGGGTGTCGCCCACGTCTTCCACCTTCACCCAGCGCATCATCTGGCGCACGATCACCTCGATGTGTTTGTCGGAGATGTTCACGCCCTGGAGCCGGTAGACCTCCTGGATTTCGTTCACCAGGTAGGCCTGCAGCTCCTTCTCTCCGAGCACGGCCAGGATGTCGTGCGGGTTGAGCGGGCCGTCCATCAGCGGTTCGCCCGCCCTCACGCGCTCGCCTTCCTGCACGTTCACGTGCACGCCGCGCGGCACCGAGTACTCCTTCTCCGTGCCGTTGTCGGCGGTGACGTAAATCTTGCGCTGGCCCTTGGAGATCTCGCCGAACTTCACCACGCCGTCGATCTCGCTGATGACGGCCGTCTCGCGCGGCTTGCGGGCCTCGAACAGCTCGACCACGCGCGGCAGACCGCCGGTGATGTCCTTGGTCTTGGTCGTTTCGCGCGGAATCTTGGCCAGCACGTCGCCCGGATAAACCGTGTCGCCGTCCTGCACCATCAGGTGGGCGCGCGACGGCATCAGGTACCGGCGCGTGCTCTTGCCCTTGATGACGATCGCGGGCTGGCGCTTCTCATCCGGCGAATCGGTGACCACCAGCCGCGACAAGCCGGTGACCTCGTCCACTTCTTCGTGGAGCGTAAGGCCTTCCTGCAAGTCCTTGAAGCCCGCCTGGCCGCCGATTTCAGTGAGGATGGCGAACGTGTACGGGTCCCACTCGACCAGCACCTGGCCCAGCGTGACCTGCGCGCCTTCTTCCACCTTCACCTTGGCGCCGTACACCACCGAGTAGCGCTCGCGCTCGCGTCCGCGCTCATCCACTACGGCAATCGAGCCGTTGCGGTTCATCACCACCAGGTCGCCCGCCTTGCTGCGGACCGTCTGCAGGCCGATGAAGCGCACCGTGCCGTTGTTCTTGGCTTCCAGGCGCGACTGCTCCGACACCCGCGACGCCGTTCCGCCGATGTGGAATGTGCGCATGGTGAGCTGCGTGCCCGGCTCGCCGATGGACTGCGCCGCGATCACCCCCGTCGCCTCGCCCAGTTCGACCAGGCGTCCTGAAGCCAGGTTGCGTCCGTAGCACATCACGCAGACACCGCGCTTGGATTCGCAGGTCAGCACGGAGCGGATCTTCACCCGCTCGATGCCGGCCGACTGGATGGCCGACGCCAGGTCTTCGGTGATCTCCTGGTTGATGTCAACGATCACGTTGCCTTCGTAGTCCTTGATCTTCTCCAGCGACACGCGGCCCACGATGCGGTCGCGCAGCGGCTCGATGATCTCGCCCGACTCCACGATCGAGCCGACGTAGATGCCGTCCACCGTGCCGCAATCCGGCTCGCTGACGATCACGTCCTGCGCCACGTCCACCAGGCGCCGGGTCAGGTAGCCCGAATCGGCGGTCTTCAGCGCCGTATCGGCCAGGCCCTTGCGCGCGCCGTGCGTCGAGATGAAGTACTCCAGCACCGTCAGTCCTTCGCGGAAGTTGGCGGTGATGGGCGTCTCGATGATCTCGCCCGACGGCTTGGCCATCAGGCCGCGCATGCCCGAGAGCTGGCGGATCTGCTGCTTCGATCCGCGCGCGCCCGAGTCGGCCATGACGTAAATCGGGTTGATGCTGCCCGACTTGTCCGTCTCCTGCATCACGCCGAACATCTCGTCGGCGACCTTTTCGGTCACGTTCGACCAGATCTCCACTACCTTGTTGTAGCGCTCGCCGTTGGTGATGGCGCCGTCCAGGTACTGCTGCTGCACGGCGATCACCTGCTTGTCGGCGTCGCGGACCAGGGTCTTTTTGTGCTCGGGGATGACCATGTCGTCGATGCCGATCGAGAGGCCCGCCCGCGTCGCGTACAGGAACCCGAGCTGCTTGATCCCGTCGAGCATCTTGACCGTCGTCTCCAGGCCGAAGCGCAAATAGGTGTAGTTCACCAGCTGACCGATGCCCTTCTTCTTCAGCAATCCGTTGATGAACGGCATGCCCTCCGGCAGGTGGTCGTTCAGGATGGCGCGGCCAACGGTCGTGTTCACGAACTGCCGCTCGAGGACGATCGGGTCGGTATGCATCACGTCCTGGTCGTCATACGCCTGGAGCAGGTCAATCACTTCTCCCGAGTAGCGCAGGCGGATGGGCGTGAGCGTTTCCACTTCGCCGGCTTCGAGCGCGAGCAGCACTTCGTCGATGTTGGCGAAGGCGCGTCCCTCGCCCTTGGCGCCCGGCTTGGACTTGGTCAGGTAGTAGATGCCCAGCACCATGTCCTGCGTGGGCACGGTGATCGGGTGCCCCGACGCCGGCGACAGGATGTTGTGCGAGCTCAGCATGAGCACGCTGGCTTCAACCTGCGCCTCCGGCGAAAGCGGAATGTGCACTGCCATCTGGTCGCCGTCGAAGTCGGCGTTGAACGCCGTGCAGACGAGCGGATGGATCTTGATGGCCTTGCCTTCCACCAGCACCGGCTCAAACGCCTGGATGCCCAGGCGGTGGAGCGTCGGCGCGCGGTTCAGCAGCACCGGGTGGTCTTTGATGACCTCTTCCAGGATGTCCCAAACAATGGGTTCCTGCTGCTCCACCATCTCCTTTGCCTGCTTGATGGTGGTGCAGTTGCCGGTCTGCTCCAGCCGGTGATAGATGAACGGCTTGAACAGCTCCAGCGCCATCTTTTTGGGCAGGCCGCACTGGTGCAGCTTGAGTTCCGGACCGACCACGATGACCGATCGGCCCGAGTAGTCCACGCGCTTGCCCAGCAGGTTCTGGCGGAAGCGGCCCTGCTTGCCCTTCAGCGTGTCGCTGAGCGACTTGAGCGGGCGGTTGTTGGCGCCGCGCAGCACGCGGCCGCGGCGGCCGTTGTCGAACAGCGCGTCCACCGCTTCCTGCAGCATGCGCTTCTCGTTGCGCACGATGACCTCGGGCGCGTGCAGGTCCATCAGCTTCTTCAACCGGTTGTTGCGGTTGATCACCCGGCGATACAGGTCGTTCAAATCCGACGTCGCGAACCGGCCGCCGTCCAGGGGCACCAGCGGACGCAGCTCCGGCGGGATGACCGGGATCACGTCCAGGATCATCCACTGCGGCTTGTTGCCGCTCTTGCGGAACGCTTCCACCACCTTCAGCCGCTTGGCGTACTTCAGCCGCTTCTGCAGCGAGGTCTCGTGCTTCATCTTCTCGCGCAGTTCGTTGGAGAGTTCCTCCACGTCCACGCGCTTGAGCAGCTCCTTGATGGCCTCGGCGCCCATCATGCCCTTGAAGCCGGTGGCGCGGAACTGCTGGTCGAGTTCGCGGAACTTCGCTTCTTCCTTGATGATCTCGCGCTCTTTCACCGGCGCTTCGCCGGGATCGAGCACGACGTACGCCTCGAAGTAGAGAACGGACTCGAGGTCGCGCAGCGAGATGTCGAGCAGGTGGCCGATCCGCGACGGCAGTCCCTTGAAGAACCACACGTGCGAGCACGGCGACGCCAGCTCGATGTGGCCCAGCCGCTCACGGCGGACCTTGCTCAGGGTCACTTCCACGCCGCACTTGTCGCAGATCACGCCGCGGTGCTTCATGCGCTTGTACTTGCCGCAGAGGCACTCCCAGTCGGTGACCGGGCCGAAGATGCGCGCGCAGAACAACCCATCGCGCTCCGGCTTGAAGGTGCGGTAGTTGATCGTCTCCGGCTTGGTCACCTCGCCGTGCGACCAGCTCCGGATCTTCTCCGGCGAGGCCAGGCTGATGCGGATGGAGTCGAAGTCGGTAATTGCGTTTCCGAGATCAAACGGGCTCGAACGGTACAAGTGAACCTCCGTGCGGCGTCTCGTCGCCGCTTACGGGCCGTTTGCTGCGCCTAAAACCGCTGGACGGCAATCTCGCCAGCGAATTCTGTGTCGCCTTTCGGCGCGCGGCTCGGCCGGGCCAGGGCCTCGCCGCTTTCGTTAATCCAGTTTCCATTCAGCTCTTCAGCCCCCGGTTCTCAACTGAGAACTGAGAACCGGGAACCGAGAACTGGTCTTAATCGGCCGCCGCCGTCGCCAGCTGCTTGCGCTCCTGCGTCTTGATCAGCTCGACGTCAAGGCACAGCGACTGCAACTCGCGGATGAGAACGTTGAACGACTCCGGCACGCCGGGCTCGATCGCCGCCTCGCCCTTCACGATGGCCTCGTAAATCTTGGTTCGGCCGTACACGTCGTCGGACTTGGCGGTGAGCAGCTCCTGCAGGATGTAGGCGGCGCCGTAGGCTTCCAGGGCCCACACTTCCATCTCGCCGAAGCGCTGTCCGCCGAACTGCGCCTTGCCGCCCAGCGGCTGCTGGGTGATCAGCGAGTACGGCCCAATCGACCGCGCATGGATCTTGTCGTCCACCAGGTGCGAGAGCTTCAGCATGTAGATGTAGCCCACCGTGACCGGCTGTTCGAACTTGTCGCCGGTCATGCCGTCGTAGAGCTCAGCCTTGCCGCTCTCCGGCAGGTTGGCCTCGCGCAATAGGTGCTTGATCTCCGTCTCGCGGGCGCCGTCGAACACCGGTGAAGCGAAGAACACGCCGTTTTTCATGGCCCGCGCGGCCGCTTCCAGGTCGTCGTCGTCGAGTTCGTTCAGGCTCTCCAGGAACGGCAGGCCCTTGAACAGGGCGCGCAGTTCGCGGCGGATCGCCTCCTCGCGCGAGTTCTCCTGGAACATCTTCGTGATGCGCGCGCCCAGTTCGCGTCCGGCCCAGCCCAGGTGCGTCTCCAGGATCTGGCCCACGTTCATACGCGAGGGAACGCCCAGCGGGTTGAGCACGATCTCGACCGGCGTGCCATCGCTCAGGTACGGCATGTCCTCGTCGGGCAGGATGCGCGCGATCACGCCCTTATTGCCGTGACGGCCCGCCATCTTGTCGCCCACCGAAAGCTTGCGCTTCATGGCGATGTAAACCTTCACCAGCTTGATCACGCCCGGCGGCAGCTCATCGCCCTTCTTCAGTTTCTCCTCGCGCTCCTTGGCGATCTTGCGCAGAACGTCAATCTGGCGCGAAGTCATCTCCTCGATTTCGTCAATCTGCTCGTTCACGCGCGGGTCCTTGTCGGCATACTTGATCCGCTTCAGGTTGCGCGTGGAGATGCGCTCGATGGTGTCGCGGTCGAGCACTGTTCCCTTGGTGAGCAGGCGCTTGTTGGTGCGCTCGTCGTGCAGGTCAGCCTGCACTTCCTTCCCGCCCAGGATCGATTCCAGGCGCTTCAGGCGCTCGTCGGTCAGAATGCGGATTTCGTCGGAAAGGTTCCGCTCGATCTGCGCAATCTGCTCGGCTTCGATCGCCTTGGCACGCTCGTCCTTCTCCTGGCCCTTGCGCGAGAAGATCTTGACGTCGACAACGGTCCCCTCGATGCCCGGGGGGCACGTCAGCGAAGCGTCGCGCACGTCGCCGGCCTTTTCGCCGAAGATGGCGCGCAGCAGCTTCTCTTCCGGCGTGAGCTGCGTCTCGCCCTTGGGCGTGACCTTGCCGACCAGGATGTCGCCCGCTTTGACCGTGGCGCCGATGCGGATGATGCCGCTCTCGTCCAGGTCGCGCAGCGCGTTCTCGCTCACGTTGGGAATGTCGCGCGTCACTTCCTCGGGACCGAGCTTGGTGTCGCGCGCCTCGATCTCGAACTCCTCGATGTGCACGCTGGTGTAGTAGTCCTCTTTCACCAGCTTCTCGGAGACCAGGATCGCGTCCTCGAAGTTGTAGCCGCGCCACGGCATGAACGCGACCAGCACGTTGCGTCCCAGCGCCAGCTCGCCCTTGTCGGTGCACGGACCGTCGGCGATGACCTGGCCCTTGGCCACGCGCTCGCCGCGCCGCACCACCGGCTTCTGGTTGATGCAGGTGTTCTGGTTCGACCGCTTGAACTTGGTGAGCTGGTAGATGTCGCTGCCCACCTCGCGCGAAAGCTGGCCGGGATGGTGCTCGCCCTCGACGCGCACGATGATGCGCTCCGAGTCCACCGAGTCAACGATTCCCGAACGGCGCGCCAGGATGACGGCGCCCGAATCGCGCGCCGTCACGCCTTCCATGCCGGTGCCGACCAGCGGCGCCTCGGCGCGCAGCAGCGGCACCGACTGGCGTTGCATGTTGGCGCCCATCAACGCCCGGTTGGCGTCGTCGTGCTCCAGGAACGGAACCAGCGAGGCGGCCACCGACACCAGCTGCTTCGGGCTGACGTCGATGTAGTCAACCTCATCGCGCGGCACGAGCACGAAGTTGCCGCTCTTGCGCGCGTTCACCAAGTCGGCGACCACGCGCCCGCGGTCGTCCAGCTCCACGTTCGCCTGCGCGATCACGTGCCGGTCCTCTTCCCACGCCGACAGGTAAAAGCTGAACGGCTCCCAGTCAATCGCCCGGCGGCGACGTTCCTTCAGGTCGTCATTCGCTTTCAGGACCTCGTGCTTCTCGATGTGGTCGCCCACGCGGTAGTCGCTGTCACCCGCGTTGACCACGGTCACGTAGTCGAGCACGCGGCCGTTCTTGACCTTCCGGTAGGGCGACTCGATGAAGCCGTAGTCGTTGATGCGCGCGTAGCACGAGAGCGACGAGATCAGTCCGATGTTCGGACCTTCCGGCGTCTCGATCGGGCAGATGCGCCCGTAGTGCGTGGGGTGCACGTCGCGCACTTCGAATCCGGCGCGCTCACGCGACAAACCGCCCGGCCCAAGGGCCGAGAGGCGCCGCTTGTGCGTGATTTCCGACAGCGGGTTCGTCTGGTCCATGAACTGCGAGAGCTGGCTCGATCCGAAGAATTCGCGGATCGCCGCCATCACCGGCTTGGCGTTCACCAGGTCGTGCGGCATGGCCGTCGACATTTCCTGGTACACGCTCATCTTTTCCTTGATGGCGCGCTCCATGCGCACCAGTCCGATGCGGAACTGGTTCTCCAGCAGTTCGCCCACCGCGCGCACGCGGCGGTTGCCCAGGTGATCGATGTCGTCCACCGAGCCGATGTTCTTGCGCAGCTTCAGCAGATAGCGGATGGTGGCGTAGAAGTCCTCGGGGTCGAGCGTCCGGTTGTCGAGGTTCGTCCCGTCTTCCTTGTCAAACAGCTTGATGTTGAACTTCAGCCGGCCCACGCGCGAGAAATCGTACTTGCGCGGGTCGAAGAACATGCCCTGGAACAGCGACGTCGCCGTGTCCAGCGTCGGCGGGTCGCCCGGGCGCAGCTTGCGGTAGATCTCGATGAGCGCTTCCTGCGGCGTCTTCACCGAATCGCGGCGCAGCGTGGCGCTGATCACCGTGCCCACGTCGTCGCGCTCGGGGAAAAAGACGTGGATCTCCTCCACGCCCGCGTCCATGATCTTGCTCAGCTTGTCGGCGGTGATCTCCGAGTTCGCCTCCAGCAGCACTTCGCCCGAGCTGGTGTCCACGATGTCGGCCGCGGTGAACGCGCCCTCCAGGTCCGTGGCGTCAATTTCGATCTCGCTGATGCGCGCCTTCTGGATTTCCTTCAGCAGCGCCGGCGTGATCTTGCGGCCGGAGTGGACGATTTCGTCGCCACTCTTGCTGGCAATGCGGTGCGCCAGCTTCAGGCCAACCAGGTTCGTCGGCTTCTCGATGCCCGGCTCCAGCACCCAGTGCAGCTTCTTGTCCTTCAGGCTGATGCGGTCAACCGTGTAGAACGTCCGCAGAATGTCTTCGTCCTGCCGCAGCCCCAGCGCGCGCAGGAAGATGGTGCCCAGGAACTTGCGCTTGCGGTCGATGCGGACGTACAAAATGTTTTTCTGGTCGTACTCAAACTCCACCCACGAGCCGCGATACGGAATGATCTTGCCCAGGAAGTACGTGCGGTTGTTCGCCGTCTCGAAAAAGACGCCGGGCGAGCGGTGGAGCTGCGAAACGATCACGCGCTCGGTCCCGTTGATGATGAACGTACCGTTCTGCGTCATCAGCGGCACGTCGCCGAAGAAGACTTCCTGCTCCTTGATGTCGCGGATGGAGCGGTTCCCGGTCTCGGCGTCCTTGTCGTAGATGGTCAGGCGCATCGTGACCTTGAGCGGCGCCGAATAGGTCATGCCGCGCTCTTCGCACTCGGCCACGTCGTACTTCAGCTGCAAGCCGACCGGGTCGCCGCACTTGTTGCAGAAGTCAGGCGTGTTGGCGTTGTACGTGCCGCACTTGGAGCAGAGCACGTCGCCGGAGTGGAACGGGTCGGTGATCACCGTGGCGCCGCAGTTGCGGCAGGTGGTCCGGAGGTGGTGCAGCCCCTTTAGGTGGCCGCACTTGCACTCCCAGTTGCCGATGGCATAGTCCACGAACTCCAACTGGGAGACGTTGCGGAAGTCCGAGATGGGGAACACCGACTGGAACACCGACTGGAGCCCGGCGTCATCGCGCTCGCTGGGCAGGCGGTCCATCTGCAGGAAGCGGTCGTAGGAACGCTTCTGCACCTCGATCAGGTTCGGGATCTGGATGGTGGCCGGAATTTTTGAGAAATCAAGACGATTGCGGACGGCGGTCTTCTTCGGCATCGAAACTCCTTGCGATCACTACGGGCGACGCGCCCTTCGGCATCGCCCAAAACGCGCTGCACTCGCTCAGCGCAACGAATCAAAGCTTGCTGTGGGTGCCCCATCCTGTGCGGGGCCGCTCCTTGCTCCGCAACGGATGGGCGACGACACTTGCGTCGCGCACCTGTTTCCGTGTTACATTCCCGGCGAGACGGAGAAAATGCCCGTCTTTCGCAGACAAAGCAGCATGCGCCCGCAGGGACAAGAATCCCCGCAGGCGCCGTGACGCGCCGTTGCGACTTCCTGAACTGTGCTTGCCCGCGCCAGTCTTTAAGGCCTGTTCCCCTCCAGCGCGCCTGCCGCAGCAGAGCGCCGGAGCTCGCCATTCAAACTGTTTGCGCCACGCCGCCGCCCAGGAGCGGCATCGCCGCGCTCATCCATAGCTGAATCGCTTCTCAGAAGGGGATGCTGATTGGATGCTCCAGCATCCCCACTGGATTCAGCCGTTTGCCAGAGAGACGGACACCTTGCGGCGTCCGCGCGACTACTTCACCTCGATCGTCGCGCCGGCCTCGGCAAACTTCTTCTTGATGGTCTCCACCTCTTCCTTGGAGACGCCCTCTTTCACCGTCTTGGGCGCGCCGTCCACCAGGTCCTTGGCTTCCTTCAGGCCCAGGCTGGTCACTTCGCGCACCGCCTTGATGACGTTGATCTTGTTCGATCCCACGTCCTTCAGGACCACGGTGAACTCGGTCTTCTCCTCGGCCGGGGCCGCGCCCGCCGCCGCCGCGCCGCCGCCCTGCACCACAACCGGGGCAGCCGCCGCCGCCGAGACGCCAAGGCGCTCCTCGAGCCGCTTCACCAGCTGCGCCGCGTCGAGCAGCGACAGCCCTACGATTTGCTCTTCCAACTGCTGAATGTCCGCCATTTCATTTCTCCAAAAGGTTTAGTCGTGTGCTGTCCCGTCGCCCTCGTCAGCGTTTCCAGTGCCGCCAGCCCGCCAGACATGCAGGCCCGCGGCATCCCGCGACAACAGCGACCAAATCTTTTTGCCGCCGCGTCAGCACATCGCGGCGACGAAACTCATCAGGGCGCCCCGCGTTCGCGCCGCGCCGATTGCGGCCTAACGTGGCGATGCCCTCAGCCCCTTTACGACGCCGCTTCGGCGCCCTTGAACTTGCTCTCCTTCACGCCCTGGTTCACCACCACCGCTACCTTACGACCGACGGCGTTCATGGCCGTCGCCAGGCGCGTGGCCGGCGCGTTGATCAGGAACAGGAGCTTGCTGTACAGCTCCTGCTTCGAGGGCATGCTCGCCAGCGCCTCGATCTCGCGGATCGCGATCACGCGGCCCTCGACGATCCCCGCCTTGAACGTGAACTCGGGATTGTCCTTGGCGTACTTGCTGAGCGCCTTGGCCAGCTCGACCGGATCACCCGACGTGTACGCGATCGACGTGACGCCGGTCAGCTCCTTCAGCGCCTGCTCGGCCGGCGTGCCCTTCGAGGCGCGCTCGGCCAGCGTGTTCTTCACTACGCGATACTTGGCGCCGCTAGCGCGGACGGCCTTGCGCAGCTCGAAGTCCTGCGCCACCGTCAGCTTGCCGTAAGTGGCGACAATGATGTTGTTCGCCTTCTGCAAGTCGGCGGCCAGCTTCTCCACCTGTTCGACTTTCTTCGCCTTGGTGACTGCCATGAGTCCGGTCCTTTTTCTGATGTGTGCGACTGCTGTCGCTCGCAGGTCCTCGGTTTTCAATGGCCCGATGACCCGATGGCCCGATGTTCAATCGCCCCTTACGCCCGCGCCGCCGCCTCAACCGCCGAGGTATCAATCCGGATGCCGGGGCCCATCGTCGAGCTGAGCGTCACGCTCTTCAGATACTTGCCCTTGGCGGCCGCCGGCTTCGCCTTGATTACGCTCGAGATCAGCGTGGTGGCGTTGTCCACCAGCTTGTCGGCGCTGAAGCTCATCTTGCCCACCGGCACGTGCACCAGCGCGGTCTTATCGGTGCGGAACTCCACCTTGCCGGCCTTCACTTCCTGCACCGCGCGGGCCACGTCGAACGTCACCGTGCCCGTCTTCGGATTGGGCATCAGGCCGCGCGGGCCCAGCACCTTGCCCAGCCGGCCGACCGATTTCATCATGTCGGGAGTGGCGATCACGGCGTCGTAGTCCATCCAGTTTTCCTTCTGGATCTTCTCCACCATGTCTTCGCCGCCCACGTAGTCGGCGCCCGCCTGCTCGGCTTCCTTGGTCTTCTCCCCGCTGGCGATCACCAGCACCTTCTTCGACTTGCCCAGCCCATGCGGCAGGACGACGGTGCCGCGCACCATCTGGTCGGCGTGCTTGGGATCCACACCCAGCCGCAGCGTGATCTCCACCGTCTCGTCGAACTTGGCGAATTTCACTTTCTGGAGAAGCGGGACCGCCTCCTCCAGCTTGTACGGGCGCGGCTCAACCGCCGCCCGCGCCTTGGTGATGTTTTTTCCTTCTTTGGCCATTGCGCTTCGACTCTCCTTGCCGTCTTCCACCGCCGCTCGCTGACCTGAGCGGCCGTGGTGTTCGCCTTTCGTAGAGACGTGGCTTGCTACGTCTCCATCTACGCCACCTCAATCCCCATGCTGCGCGCCGTTCCCTTCACACTCTTGATCGCCGCCTCGAGCGACGCGGCGTTCAGGTCGGGCATCTTCTGCCGCGCAATCTCTTCGACCTGCTTCTCCGTGACCTTGCCGACCTTGTCCTTGTTGGGTGAGCCGGAACCCTTGGCGATGCCCGCCGCGCGCTTCAGCAGCACCGACGCCGGCGGCGTCTTGGTAATAAAGGTGAATGACCGGTCGTTATACACGGTGATCACCACCGGCACGATCAGCCCTTCCAGTTCCTTCTGGCTGGTGCGCGCGTTGAACTGCTTGCAGAACTCCATGATGTTGACCTGGGCCTGCCCCAGCGCGGGGCCCACCGGCGGCGCCGGCGTCGCCTTGCCCGCCGCAATCTGCAACTTCACCTGTCCTGTGACTTTCTTCGCCATGAGTTCGCTCTTCGCTCGCGGCTCTTGGCTCTCGCCAAGCGCCCGGAATCTTTTTCTGACAACCGGCAACTGACAACTGCCGTTACGCCACCTTTTCCACCTGCCCGAACTCCAGCTCAACCGGAGTCGAGCGGCCGAAAATCGTCACCATGACCTTCAGCGTCTCGCGGTCCTCGTTCACCTCGTCCACCACGCCGTTGAAGTTGGCGAACGGGCCTTCGGTGATGCGCACCGCCTCGTTCTTCTCGAACTTCACGCGCAGCTTCGGCTTGTCCTTGCCGCGATCGATGCGATAAACGATCGAGTTCACTTCCTCTTCCGACATCGGCGTCGGGTGCTGCCCCGCGCCCAGGAAGCCGGTCACGCGCGGCGTGGACTTCACCACGTGCCACACGTTGTCATCCATGTCCATCTCGACCAGCACGTAGCCGGGCAGGAACGCGCGCTCGGTGGTGTACTTCTTGCCGCCGCGGATCTCGGTCACCGGCTCGGTCGGGATCATCACCCTGCCGATCTTCTCCTGCAGCCCGAAGGCCTGCACGCGCGACTCCAGCGACTCCTTCACCTTGCGCTCGAATCCCGAATAGGTGTGGATGATGTACCACTTCAGGTTCGGGTTCGACGGAGGCGGAATCGCGCCTTCCGGCGCTGCGCCTTCGGCCGGCGCACCCGCCTCGGAGGCCTCGCCGGCGCCGTTGGACGGCGTTTCCGTTTCTTCGGCCGCGCCCTGGTTTTTCTCTTCGTCTTGCATCGTGTCCTGCATGTATTTGACTGTCGTTCGGCCTAGCGGTGCGCGAAGTAGCGCAGCAGGGAATCAATGCCCTTGCCGATCGCGTTATCGATCAGAAAAAAATAGAGCCCGAAGATGAACACCGCCACGATTACGACTCCGGTGGTGGCGCGGACTTCCTTGAACGAAGGCGTCGTCACCTTCTTCATCTCCGTCCGGACGTCGTTGTAAAAGCCCTTGGCGCGCTCCGGCCAGGCCTTCACCTTTCCGCCGATGCCTTCGTCGCTCGCCGCCGCTACCGCTACTGGTTTCGCCATGGTCCCGCTTTTTTCCTTCTCGACTGCTGAACTGCTTCCGCGGCCGGGCCGCTCAAAACTGGCAGGGGCGGAGGGATTCGAACCCCCAAGTCCGGTTTTGGAGACCGGCAGTTTAACCGTTGAGCTTACGCCCCTGTTTCGGACTGCCGAATTGCCGAACCGCCAGAATTGCCGAATTGAAATTTCCGCAATTCCGCAATTCGGCAATCCCGCAATTACTTCACTTCCTTGTGCTCGGTGTGCTTGCGGCACTTGCGACAGAACTTGGCAAACTCCAGCCGGTCCGGCGTGGACTTGCGGTTCTTCGTCGTCGAGTAATTCCGCTCTTTGCATACTGCGCACTGCATGGTCACAATTTCGCGTGGCATAGGTCCCTCTTACTTCACGATCTCGCTGATCGTTCCCGCGCCCACGGTGCGGCCGCCCTCGCGGATGGCGAAGCGCAGGCCCTTCTCCATGGCCACCGGCGTGATCAGCTCGATCTCCAGCGTCACGTTGTCCCCCGGCATCACCATCTCGGTCCCGCCCGGCAGGTGCGCCACCCCGGTCACGTCGGTCGTGCGGAAGTAGAACTGCGGCCGGTAGCCGTTGAAAAACGGCGTGTGCCGCCCGCCCTCTTCCTTGCTGAGCACGTACACCTCGGCCTTGAACTTGGTGTGCGGCGTGATCGACGCCGGCTTGGCCAGCACCATGCCCCGCTCCACTTCGTCCTTGCCGGTGCCGCGCAGCAGCAGG
>DASRER010000027.1 GCA_035651995.1 Terriglobales bacterium
GACTCAAACGCCGTCCCCTTGCCCCACACCCCCATCCCCGCTCACCACGAGGATGGAGTTAACATCAACGTTCGTATTCAGGAGTGTGCGGAGTAAGGGGGCAGGTCAGTGCGCCAAGAAGCAATCACCTCGACCTGTACATCGGCGACTCTCACGCCGTAGAACGAGTCATTATGGAGGCGAGGTGATGCAGTTGTCGTGGCCAAGACGCGGGTCGGGCATGCTAGCGGCACTATTCATTGCGTTTGTATTGGGTGTTGCTGCTCCGGCGCAAGACGTGGCTCTGGCAAGCGTGAGGAATGTTCCGCCACGCCAAACCCTTCCACTGAGCGAAGCCCTTGTCACTGTCGCCTTGCACCTCCAAGATGACTATGTGCTATTCGGGCTTGATATTCGCGGCGAAGATCCTACCGTCAACGTAGATTTGAGCGAGGCGGTCTCTTTGGGTACGGCATTGGCCCAGATTGTGGGACAGGCGCGGGGCTACACATATGAGGTTGTCTCAGCGCACGTCGTTTCTGTCTACCCCGTTGCCAGCAAGTATGATCCTGCCGATGTGATGAACCTGCATATTGCAGCAATGAAACTAGCTTCCGTTCCTGCATACGATGTTTTCGGCAACCCAGGCCGGTTCATTCCGGAACTTCAACAGTACCTGCTCCAGGGAAAACCCGTGCCGTCGTGTGGCTCTATCGGGCCTGGGCTCAGATCTGCCGGTCCCGGAGTGTCGGTTGAGGTGCATTCAGCGGCCTTGCGGGATGTGCTGAACGACGTGGCGGTACACGATTCAATCTCGCCGGAGCACCTGACCGGCACCTATCCGGTGGGGTGGATTCACAGGACGCGAACGGTCGGTGGAAAGACCGTTCATGAATGGTCTGCTCTCTCGACTGTCCGTCGCGGATGGGAGCAAGTTCTAAAGCGGGAGTTGGCTCGGCCGAAACCGTGAAGCGGGGTTGCGCATTCAAGCCTTCTGTTGGGATTGACGGGGGCAGCTCGCTGTCAAGCCCTCCCGCTCAGCACTTTTCGTCTAACCTCATCCAAACGCTCACAATAAAAACTTTCTGTGCCTTCCCATTCCCCCATTCGGTTTTGCTACTCTGGGAATAGGAAGTCCAGTGAGCACACTCCCGCCCCGGAACAATGCGAGATTGCGCCAAGATCGTTGCTGAAAATGCAAGCCACTGAAGGGAAATAACTTAGGATCTCGGTCCTAACGTGCCTGCTTTCATCAATTTGCGAGGTAGCGCCCGTGTAAACGGTTGAAACAAATGATGTAACTCCCGGGGGGCGGGGGGAATCCCACGGCATCGCCTACGCCACTGGCACCGCACTCCGCTTGGGCAGCATTTCCCCGATGCGCTTCATCTGCGCGCCCACGCCCTTCAGTTTTTCCTCGATGCGCTCGTAGCCGCGGTCAATGTGATAGACGCGGTCAATGATGGTCTCGCCGTCGGCCACCAGCGCGGCCAGCACCAGGCTGGCGGAGGCGCGCAGGTCGGAAGCCAGCACGGCGGCGGAGCTGAGCGGCGTGCGTCCACGCACCACGGCGCGGCGCCCTTCGATCCGGATGTCGGCATTCATGCGCACCAGCTCAAGCGCGTGCATGAAGCGGTTCTCGAAGATGTTCTCCGTGATCACCGACGTGCCCTCCGCCTGCGTCGCCAGCGCCATGTACTGCGCCTGCATGTCGGTGGGGAAGCCGGGATACTCCTCGGTCACAATGTCGCTGCCTTTCAGGCCGCCGTCGGAGGAAACGCGAATCGTGTCGGGCCCGCCCGGACGGATCTTCACGCCGACTTCCTCCAGCTTTTGAAGCAGCGCGCCCAAATGCCGCGGCTCACAGCCGGCCACCATCAGGTCGCCGCCGGTGAGCGCGCCGGCGACGACGAACGTTCCCGCTTCGATCCGATCGGGAATGATCCGGTGCTTGGCGCCGCCCAGCCGATCCACGCCCTTGATGCGGATGGTCGACGTCCCCGCGCCCTCGACCCTGGCGCCCATCTTGTTCAGCAGCGCCGCCAGGTCTGAGACTTCAGGCTCGCGCGCGCAGTTTTCCATCACGGTTTCGCCGTCGGCGAGCGTGGCCGCCATCATCAGGTCCTCGGTGCCGGTCACGGTGATCTTGTCGAAAACGATGTGACCGCCCCGCAGCCGCTCGGCATACGCTTCGATGTATCCGTGCTGTTGTGTGATCGTCGCGCCCAGCTTTTCCAGGCCCTTGATGTGCAAATCAATCGGCCGCGCTCCGATGGCGCATCCGCCGGGCAGCGAGACGCGCGCCCGCTTCATGCGCGCCACCAGCGGCCCGAGGACGAGCGTCGAAGCGCGCATCGTCTTCACGATCTCGTACGCTGCCTCCGCGTCTTCTTTCAGCTTGCGGCACTGGATGGTCGTGCGATGGTGCGCGCGTCCGTATCCGAGCTCGACTTCGGCGCCCAGCGCAACCAGCAGGCGTCGCTCGGTGCGAATGTCGTTCACGTCGGGAATGTTTTCCAGCACCACCGGCTCATCGCTCAAAATGGCGGCTGCCATCGCCGGCAGCGCCGCATTCTTCGCGCCCGAGACGCGAATGGTGCCGATCAGCGGGTTGCCGCCCCGGATGACGAACTTATCCATGAAATGGCCTGCTCAGGAGACGAAATTGGCGAGTGGCGCGCACCGGCTCTCGCACTTACGCGAAGCTAACACAGCCGGTTGTGGAAACCCTGTTAACTGCTTCTATTCTATAGACACCAGCGGTGGGCACCGAGTGCCGGGAACGGAGGACCGGGAACTGGAAATCGAGAACCGAGAATCGAGGACTCAGAACTTAGCCCATCGCTTGCCGAACATTCCCCTTCGCCGCCTTCAGCCGCTTCTCGGCTTCGCGGCGAGAGACACCCGCTTTCAGCATGACCAGCGCCACCGGCACGCTCTGACCGGACTCCGCGATGGCGCGCTCGGCGACGGCGCGGTCCACCCCCAGCGCCCGCTCCAGGATGCCGATGCCGCGCTCCACCAGCTTCCGGTTCTTCAGGCGCACGTTCACCATCAGGTTGCCGTAGACGTAGCCCAGCCGCGTCATCGCGCCGGTGGACAGCATGTTCAGGACGAGCTTTTGCGCAGTGCCCGCTTTCATCCGTGTGGAGCCGGAGACGACTTCGGGTCCGACCTCCGCCACAATTGCCAATTCCGCCGCTCGCTCCAGCTGCGAATCTCGATTGCAGACAACGGCAACGGTCCGCGCGCCCTTGCGGCGCGCGTACTCCACCGCCGCCACCGTATAAGGCGTGCGTCCGCTGGCGGCGACGCCCACCACCACATCCTTCTTATTGGGTTTCAGTCGCGCCAGGTCGCGCTCGCCATGGCGGCGCGAGTCTTCGTTGAACTCAGCGGCGCGACCCAGCGCCTTTTCGCCGCCCGCCATCACGTACCGCACCGTCTTAGGATCGGCGCCAAACGTCGGCGGGCACTCGGAAGCGTCGAGCGCGGCGATCCGTCCGCTGGTCCCCGCGCCCACGTAGATCAGGCGCCCGCCGCGGCCGATGGCGTCGGCGATCCAGTCAATCGCCTGCGCAATCTCAGGCAATGCTTGTTCCACGGCGGCCGCGACCTTCGCGTCTTCCGCGTTGATGATGCGCGCAATCTCCAGCGCCGGTCTGGTGTCCAGTTCAGCCGACGCCCGGTTCTGCGACTCCGTCGTCAGTCCACGCACTTCGGGAGCGCCCATCGCGCGACCCGCCTTGACCGTCATGCCAGCGCCTCCACTACCGCGTCGTGAAAGGCCGGACGCACCTGCTTGATCGCCTGCGAACTGCGGTCAGGCCAGGTCCGGTTGGTCAGCAGCGCCACCGCCAGCCGGCGCTCGGGATCGATCCACAGCGACGTGCCGGTGTAACCCAGGTGTCCGAATGCGCGTTCGGAAAAATACTTTCCCGACTGCGAAACCGGCCGCGAGGGCGTGTCCCAGCCAAGCGCGCGCGTCGTGCCTGCGGGCGAGGCTTGCCGTCGCGTGAACAGTTCGAGGGTTTCTCGGCGCACCAGCGGCGATCCTCCTTCCAGCAGGACGTGCGCGAAGTGGGCCACGTCGCCGGCACTCGAGAATACTCCGGCGTGTCCCGCCACGCCGCCCATCACCCACGCATTCTCGTCGTCGACCTCGCCCTGTACCACCCTATGCCGGAAATCGAGGTCCTCCACCGTGGGAGGGAATTGCTGACACATCTGCTCGGCCGGGCGAAACAACGTCTTGGTCATGCCGAGCGGCCCAAAGACCTCGCGGCGGCAGAAGCTGCTCAGGGCATTTTCCGCGGGCCCTTCGCCGGCAACACGCGCCAGTATTTCCCCCAGAATGATGAAGCCAATGTCGCTGTACTCGGCGCGCGTGCCGGGATCGGCTTCCAGCGGCAACTTGTAG
Organism: Terriglobales bacterium; assembly: GCA_035651995.1. Classification (NCBI taxonomy): domain Bacteria; kingdom Pseudomonadati; phylum Acidobacteriota; class Terriglobia; order Terriglobales; species Terriglobales bacterium. The sequence goes on from DASRER010000027.1 coordinate 4,400, forward strand.
GCCGCCTCCAGCAAGGTTTCGCGTGAGCGCGCCTGTTCGAACAGGCGCGCATACGCCGGAAGTCCGGAGGAATGCGCCAGCAGCATGCGCACCGTTACCCGGTCGCGCCTGGGATCGGCGACATCCGCAAATTCCGGGACCACGGCGCGCACCGCCACGTCGAGGTCCAGTAGGCCGCGCTCGTAGAGCAGCATCGCCATGGCGGTCGTCGCCACCACTTTGCTGACCGACGCCAGATCGTACATCGTCTCAGCCCCGACCCGCCGGGCGTCATCGGCGTAGGTAAACCTTCCAAAGCCGCGCAGCGCCACCATTCGGCCCGCGTGCACCACCGCGACGGCGGCCCCCGGAAAGGCGCGTGCGGCGATCGCGCCGTTGATCACGGCGAAGGCGCGGGCGAAGCGCTGGTCCTGCCCGGCAACGCTCAGTTGTGGCTGCAAGATGGCGCGCGACATTTTTCCTGGTCGAACGGAAGTACTGTATCAGCCCCGCGGTGCAGCGTCCGAAATCGGCGCCAGGTTCCGAAATCAGTCAGCCTCTTGTCGCAAATCGAAGCTGGGCCCAAACCGGTCACACAAGGGGTGAAGGCGTCATCCTCGGTGGCTATGGGCATACGGCGCAACCACATAAACCAAAGTACAAGATATGGAATGGGACTAGCTGCTCTTCTACAGAAATGCGTATTCAGGCCCTCCCGGTAGGTGCCTGATTCCTCCTAAGCTGCTGATTTCAAAGCTCAATATTGAGCAGCATTGGTCACCCACGTGCATCAACTCGCACCCGGAAGAGTCCCCAATACGCTTCAAACCTGCCCTTTCCCCGGGCACCTACCGGAAGCAGGCTGAAGTCATAGAGGCAGAAAAGAAGGAAATGAGCCATTCACACGCTCAAGGAGGCAGCATGAGCAGACGCACCCGGTTTACCGGGACAAGGCGATTTGTTTCCCTGATTGTCGCCCTGGCCCTCGTAGTCGGGATTTCGGCGGTCGGAGCATTTGCCCAACGCCTGGACGGTACGCTGACAGGCGTGGTCGATGACTCGACCGGCGCGGTACTTCAGGGAGCCAAGGTAACGGCCACCAACGATGGAACCGGCATCAAGAACGTGACCGAGACCACCAGCTCTGGTACCTACAACTTTCCTAACCTGCTAAGCGGCACCTACACCGTTACAGTGGAGAAGAGCGGATTCAAGCGGTACGTCCGCCGGAACGTTGTGGTCCGTTCGAACCTGGTGACGGAAGCCAACGCCCGCATGGAAGTTGGCGGCAACGAAACCACAGTTGAAGTCACGGCCGGCGCCGAGGTGGTGCAGACCACCAGCTCGACCCTGGCGGCCAACTTCGACAGCAACATGGTTGTGAACCTGCCGATTCCCACCGCGCTGGGCACGAACGGCGCGTTGAACCTGGCGACGTTCGCCCCCGGCACCACAACGCAGGGTGGCGGCGTTCTGGGCACCGGTGGTTCGATCGGCGGCGTTCGCCCGCGCTTCAACAACTTCACGGTTGATGGCGTGGACGACAACCGCGTGGACATCACCGGTCCGCAGTCGAACGTAATTCCTGACGCGATTGCCGAATTCAACCTGATCACCAACCAGTTCAGCGCCGAGTACGGCCACTCGGCCGGCGGCCAGTTCGCTACCGTTACCAAGTCGGGAACGAACAACTGGCACGGCACCGCCTCGTGGACCACGAACAACCGCAACTTCAATGCCTTCGACAACATTCAGAAGGGTGCTTGCCCCTCGACCGGTCCCTGCGAGAAGCCTCGCACGGACTTCAACGTGGGCAGCGGCACCGTCGGCGGCCCCATCATCAAGAACAAGCTGTTCATCTTCGGCGCCTACCAGCGCACGTTCGCCGGCTTCAGCGGCACGTCCGCCTCGATGGGCGCTCCCAACGCATCGGGCCTTCAGAACCTGAACGCGCTCGCCGAAGACCAGGCTGTGAAAGACATCCTGGCGCAGTTCCCGAATGCTACCGGCACGGTGGGCACTACCAACGTGACCAACACTCGTACCGGCGTCACTCTGCCGGTGCAGATTGGCACGTTCAACGCGCTGCTGCCTGCCTTCTACAACGAGCACGACTACCACATCAACGGCGACCTGAATATCGGTAAGCACCAGTTCCGCACGCGCTACCTCTATAACCGGCAGCGCCAGCCCGATATCTTCGGTCAGCCCTCGCAGTTCATCGGTTCCCAGTTCTTCAACGTTCACAAGGCGACCGTTACCGACGTGTGGGCCATCACGGACCGCTTTATCAACGACGTCCGTGCCAGCTACACCCGCCAGTTCAACGGCTTCGCTGTTCCCAGCCCGTTTGAGAACTTCCCCAACGTGCAGATCAACGATCCCGCGTTGTCGAACTTCCTGATCGGTCCGGACGGCAACGCCCCGCAGGGCGGCGGCCAGAACGTGTACCAGCTGCTCGACCAGATGTCCTACATCAAGGGTCATCACTCCTTAAAGTGGGGCGCCGAGTCGCGCCGCTGGATCGCGCCGGCCGTGTTCCTGCCCCGCGCCCGCGGCGAGTGGCAGTACTCGACGCTGGGTAATCTGATCAACGACACGGTGCCGATCGACTTCGCCAAGCGCGGAGCCGGCAGCGGCCAGACCGACGGCAATCAGACGGCCGCCTTCGGCTTCGTCCAGGATGACTGGAAGATCACGCCGCGCGTCACCGTGAACCTGGGTATCCGTTACGAGTGGTTCGGCATTCCGAACATGGCGCGCACGCAAGCGCTCAACGCCATCTCGACCCTGCCGAATTCACCGTTCAACTTCCGCGTGCCGGTTTCCGACACCAACAACTGGGCGCCCCGCTTCGGGTTCGCCTGGGACGTGTTCGGCGACGGCAAGACGGCCCTGCGCGGCGGCTTCGGCGTTTCTTACGACGTCTTCCCGCAGAACTTCCCGTCACTCCAGTTGCCTCCGCAGTTGCAGTCCGAGCAGGATCCGGACATCACCTGCAGCCTTCCTGGCCGTCCGTCGTGGTGCGCCAACTACAACTCCACGACGTATGCGCAAGGCGGTCAGACGGGACGCGGCTTCCTCCAGAACGGCGGTCTGCTGCAGGTCAACATCGTCTGCGCCACCCAGGCGGATTGCCGCAACAACACCCAGGGCATCATGAACGACCTCCAGATGCCGAAGGTGTTCAACTGGACGCTGGGTGTTCAGCGCCAGGTCTGGAAGAACGCCAGCATCGAAGCCCGGTATCTTGGTACTCGCGGCGTCGAGCTGCTGACCCAGACGCAGTTGAACGCGCAAACCGCATTCGCTGCCGGGGGGACGCCGATCCCGACGTTCCTGAGCACGGCTGCTGTGCCCACCACGTTCCCGGCCGGAGCACCGACGCTGGCGGCAGTGAGCGCCTTCTCGGTGCGTCCGTATCCGCAGTTTGCAGGTCCGGTGACCGGCTTCCTCAACAACGCGTACAGCATCTACCACGGCGCATCGGCTGACTTCGTTCAGCGCATGACGCATGGTCTCTCGCTGCGCGCCAACTACACCTGGGCCCACACCATCGACACGGGCACCAACGAACTGTTCAGCTCGCTGGTCAACCCGCGTCGTGGTGAAGACGGGCAGAACATCCAGCACGAGCGTGGCCGCTCGGTGCTCGATATCCGCCACAAGGGCGCCATCACCTGGGTGTATGAATTCCGCAAGATGAACACCAGCAACCCGCTGATGAAGGCCCTGCTGGACGGCTGGGAGTGGAACGGTACCTACCTCATCCAGACCGGTCAGCCGGTCAACGCTCGCTCGGCAACGGACACCAACCTGAACAAGGACTCCGCGGGTGACCGCGCCATCCTGAATCCGGCTGGCGATCCGTTCAAGTCGACCGACGTCAACCTGGTCTGCTGGAACGGCACCACGCGGTCCATCGTGTCGCCCGGCACCGGTTGCGCCGGCGGCGCGGCGCAGGTTGTGGGTTATGTGGCAGTGGATCCGACGGCCGGCTTCGTCCGTGCCCGGGCGGGTACTCTGACCAACACCGGCCGCAACACGCTCACCAGCGATGGCCGCAACAACTGGGACATGAGCTTCTTCAAGAACTATCACTTCGGTGAAACGAAGAACCTCCAGTTCCGGGCGGAATTCTTCAACATCTTCAACCACCGCCAGTACAGCTTCGCCAACCCGGGCGTGTTCGCCATCGCGGGCATCGACTCTTCGGCTATCGACGCCGAGAGCTTCGTGGACGTGAACGGCAACCCGAACTTCCGTAACCCGAAGCAGCTGAACGGTGGCTCGCGCAACATCCAGTTCGGGCTGAAGTTCATCTTCTAATCCGGACTGCTTTACGCCGGGGAGGGCGCAAGCTCTCCCCGATTTTTTTCTCCCTTTCGTGTCCTTTGTTTCGCTTGGTGTCCTTTGTGTTTAGGCCTTTGGTCTTCGGTCCCCACCACCCGATTGCACAAACCGCCCGCATGCCTCACAATCGGCTGTTCACGCCAGCATGCGAACCCTGATCGCGCGCTCCCTGTTCATCTGCCTGCTCGCCGCCCATCCGCTCCAAGGCCGGATTGAAGCCCAGAAGCGCCGCTCGCGCCCGTCCACCCAACCTGCGCTCCGCCCCATCAGTTCGCCGCGCTTTGCGCCGCTGGACGCCATCGTCAACGACGCCATCGCCACCCACCAGGTGCCGGGCGCGGTCGTCGTCATTGGACACAACGGCGCCGTCGTTTACCGCAAAGCCTTCGGCGACCGCGCCCTGGAGCCCAAGCGCGAGCCGATGACGCTCGACACGATCTTCGACATGGCGTCGCTGACCAAACCCATGGCCACCGCCATGTCCATCATGCGGCTGGTTGAGTTGGGACAGGTGCGGCTCAACGAGCCCTTCACGCGCTACATGCCCGAGTGCGCCAAGAATGGCAAAGAAGAGATCACCATCCGGCAGTTGCTCACGCACTACTCCGGCCTGCGCCCCGACTTCGACCTGGATCCGCCCTGGACCGGCTACGCCGCCGGCCTTAAGCTCGCCTGCGACGAGACGCCCGTGACGCCGCCGGGCTCGCGCTTCATCTACAGCGATACGAACTTCATCCTGCTGGGCGAGCTGGTCACGCGCGTGAGCAAGATGCCGCTCAACCAGTACGCGGAGGCGCACATCTTCGCGCCGCTCGGCCTGAAGTACACGCGCTTCCTGCCGCCCGCCGCGTGGCTGCCGCACATCGCGCCCACGCAATACGAAGAAGGCGCCGCCGGGCCGATGCTGCGCGGCGTGGTGCACGATCCGCGCGCCCGCCGCATGGGCGGCGTGGCCGGACACGCCGGCCTGTTCTCCCGCGCCGACGACGTGGCGAAGTTCGCGCAGGCGGTCCTGGACCACAAAATCCTCTCGCCGCTGACCATCGAAAAAATGACGACGCCGCAGCAGCCCATCAATGCCACGTCGCTGCGCGGCCTGGGCTGGGACCTGGACACCTCGTTCTCCTCCAATCGCGGCGACCTGCTGCCCATCGGCTCGTTCGGACACACCGGCTTCACCGGAACCTCGCTCTGGATCGACCCCACCACGAAGACCTACATCGCGATCCTCGCCAACGGCGTGCATCCCAGCGGACACGGCAGTGCCATCGCGCTGCGCAATCGGGTGGCAACTGCGGTAGCGGCCGCGCTCGACCTTACGCCCTCGGAGAAAGAAAAGGTCCGCACCGCGGAAATCACGGGATACAACGAGCTGCTGGCCGGCATGCGCCGCGTCAGCGCGCGCAACGGCAAAGTCCTGACCGGCATTGACGTGCTCGAGGCGACGAACTTCGCAGCGCTTAGGGGCCCGTCGCGCGATGGCTCAGGCGTGCGCAAGATCGGCCTCATCACCAACCAGACCGGCCTCGACGCCGAAGGCCGCCGCACGCTCGACGTGCTGGCGCGCGTTCCCGGCATCGAGCTGAAAGTCCTTTTCAGCCCCGAGCACGGCTTCGCCGGCCAGGTGGACACCACCAATGTCCCCGACGCGAAAGACGAAGCCAGCGGCATCCCCATCTTCAGCACTTACGGCCCCGGCGGCTTCCGCAAGCCCGCGCCCGAACTGTTGCGCTCCCTCGACGCCATCGTCTACGACATTCAGGACGCCGGCGCGCGCTTCTACACCTATGAGACGACCGCCGCGTGGTTCTTGGAGCCGGCGCGGGATGCCGGCGTGGAGTTCATCGTTCTCGATCGGCCGAATCCCATCACCGGGTCCTTCGTTCAGGGACCGATCTCCGATCCCGGCACGGAGAGCTTCGTGAACTGGCATCAATTGCCGGTGCGTCACGGGCTGACCATTGGCGAAGCGGTGCAGCTCTACAACGGCGAGCGCAAGATCGGCGCGAAGGTCACGGTGGTGCCGATGCGGGGCTGGTTCCGCGGAGACTGGTTCGATTCGACCTCGCTGCTCTGGGTGAATCCCTCCCCCAACCTGCGTTCCATGACCGCCGCCGCGCTGTACACCGGTGTCGCGCTCGTCGAGGGCACGAATGTCTCCGTAGGCCGCGGCACGGACACGCCGTTTGAAATTGTGGGCGCGCCCTGGATCACACCAAGACCGTCGCCGAATACATCATCCGCCGGCAGCAAACCGCGCGAGCTGGCGGCGTATCTGAACGATCGCTACATCAGCGGCGTGCGCTTCGTGCCGGTCACGTTCACGCCGGCGGCCGGCAGCAAGTTCGGTGGACAGCTCTGCGGCGGCGTCGGCATCCTGCTGCTGGACCGCACCACGCTCGACGCACCCCACCTCGGCATCGAAATCGCCTCGGCGCTGCATAAGCTCTATCCCGCCGATTTCGCGCTCGACAAGATGAAGGCGCTCGTGGCTAACGCGCGCGTCATGGACGCGCTCGCCAGGGGCGAAGACCCGCGCAGAATCGTGGACGATTGGCGGACCGACCTGGAGAATTTCGTGCAAATGCGTCAGAAGTACCTGATCTACAAGTAGCGCTTGCCTGGAGGTGGGCAAATGCACCTGCTGCAAACATCCCGCGCGCAGCGGGGATCCATGATGGCCATCAGCCTTATCAAGCGGGCGGTGCTCATCGTCGTACTCACCGCCACCGCCTTCGCCGCCGACCTGCAATCCCAGCTCGAGGCCCTCGTCCGCGCGCATCACGGGCAGGCGGCGATCTACGCACGCCACTTGAAAACCGGCGCCAGCGTCGCCGTGAATGCCGACACGCCCGTACCGACCGCCTCGGTCATCAAGCTGGCGATCATGGTCACCGCGTTCGACCTGGCGCATGCCGGCAAGCTCAGCCTCGAGGAAAAGCTTGCGTTGACCAAGGAAAACCAGGTCTCGGGCTCCGGCATCCTCGGCGCCCTCACGCCCGGCCTGCAGATCACCCTCGGCGACGCCATCGTGCTCATGATCCAGCTCAGCGACAACACCGCCACCAACATGGTGATCGACCGCCTCAGCGTCGCCGCCGTGGACCAGAAGCTGACCGCCATGGGCGAAAAGAACACGTGGCTCTATAAGAAAGTCATGAAGCCGGCGGAAGGCCCCATGCCGTCTGATCAGCCAAAGTTTGGCCTGGGCAAGACGACCGCGCGCGAGATGGCCGACGTGATGGCGTCGATCGAGCGCTGCGATATTGGCGATGCGGCACTCTGCAAGCGCATGATCGAAATCCTCAAGGGCCAGCAGAACCGCGATGCCATCCCGCGCTACATCGAGTTCGCCGATACATCCGAGCGCCCCAGCATGATCGCCAACAAGACCGGATCGCTCGACGCCGTGCGCAACGACGTGGCGCTCGTCTACACCGCCGGCGGGCCGATCGTCATCTCCGCCTTCACGTGGGACAACCAGGACCGCAGCTGGACGCCCGACAACCAGGGCGCGCTGCTCATCGGCCGCATGGCGCAGGCCATCCTGCAGGCTTGGGCGCCGGCCGCGGTGAAACCGTCAGCTGCCGGAAGCGCCTCAAATGCGGTCCCGGTCACCGCTGCCGCCCCGGGTACGCCCAAGAATTAGCGCAAGAAATCCGCGGGACAGCGATCTTCCAGCAGAAGGGAAGGCCCCGCTTGGGGCGCAGTCGCGAAGCAATGGATCGGAGATGGCGGCTGTGCGACGGGTGGGAAGCGGGAGGAGAGAAGCCCCGAACCTTTTCTCCTCCCGCTGAGTTATGCTTTCCGAGTTCCGCGCCCCCGGCCGCGTTGTGTTCCACCCAGGAGGTCAGACTGTGCGCATCACGCCGATAGCCGTGCTCTTTGTCGCATCCGGACTTGCTGCTCAGGAGGCGCAGCCCACGCTGCGTGTCCGCGAAGGCGCTGCGCCGCCGAGCAGAGACGCGACGACGTCCACCGCCTCGGCCTCCGCCGAGCGCCGTCTGATTACGGTGCCTGCTGGAACCAAAGTTCCGCTGGTGCTGAAGCACGGTATCTCGAGCAAGAATTCGCGCGCCGGCAACCAGGTGTACGCCTCCACCAGCTTCCCCGTCGCGATCAACGACCACATCGCCATTCCATCGGGGACGTACGTGCATGGCGAGATCAGCGAAGTTCGCCGCCCCGGTCACGTGAAGGGCAAGGCTGAAATCCTCATCCACTTCACCACGCTCGTGTTCCCCAACGGCTACACGGTCTCGCTCCCGGGCGCCGTGGAAGGCGCGCCGCAAACCGAGACCGGCTCCGGCAGCGGACAAATCAAGGACCAGGAAGGGACCATCCAGGGCGAGGGCAACAAGGCGCAGAAGGTCGGCACCATCGCCAGCACCGCCGGAACCGGCGCAGTGATTGGCGGCGTGACCAACGGCGGCAAGGGCGCCGCCATCGGCGCCGGCATCGGCGGCGCTGCCGGCGCGCTCATTACCATGCTGTCGCGCGGCCCCGACCTCGTGCTGCCGCCCGGAACTTCACTGGAGATGGTCTTCCAGCGCAACGTCACCCTCGACGAAGCCAAGATGAAGCGCGCGGACTAAGAGACCGTTTCAGGTTTCGAGTTTCCAGTTTCAGTTTCAAACAGCACGGCACGAGTCTCTCTCAGAGACATCTTGCCATGCGTTTTTGCTTTTGAGTTGAACTTGAAACTCGAAACCGCCTTACTTCAACGCGAACATCGCATTCACGTGCGCGCCCACGGTGACCGTGTTGGGCGTGAACTGCTCGGTTGGCGCGGGTGCGACCGGGGCTGCGCCGGCCGCGGTCTGGATCCGCATTTGCATGGGCACGACGGGCCCGCGTTCGTAGGTGTCAACCGACGCGTAGAGGACTTCGCCGAGCGTCCGTCCGCCGGCCTTCGCCACCGCCGCGGCTTCGCTGCGCGCGCGCTGGAAGGCGTCTTCCACCGCTTTCACCTTCGCGGACTCGGTGTCCTGCAGCTCGTACCGCAGCGACTGGTTTTCCGTGACGTCGAGTGACGCCAGTTGCTCCACGATGCCGGCTACTTTGGTGAAGTCCTTCAGCCGCGCGCTCACGCTGCTGTTCACCCGATACGCCAGCAATTTGCGCTTCGCTGAGCGGTAGTCGTACACGGGCTGCAGCGCGAAGTAGCCGATCTCGGCCTGCTTCGGATCGATGCCGTTGTTGCGCAGCAGGTCGCGCACCTGCTGCGCCGCGCGCGCCGCCCGGTCGTACGCCGCCTTCGCCGTTTCTTCCTGCGCGGCAATGTTGAACGAGACCACGGCCGTGTCCGGCGCGGCTTCGAATTTTCCGTCGGCCCCGACGAACACCGTGTTCGGCATCGCGGCAGGCGCCGGCCGCTCCTGCGCCGCGCTCAGCGTCGAAAGAAAACACACCACCAGCATCAGCTTGCCAATCTGCTTCATCATCTTCCTCGCAATTCAGAAGGGAAGTGTACTGATCAGCATGTCTTGCGGCCAGTTGATCCGTCGAGATCGTTTTAGCACCCAGCCAGCAACTCCCGAACGGCCACATGCCAAATGCTAACGGCCAAATGGTGATTACCCGCGCTGCGGGACCGTCAACTGCCGGTCCAGCCGTATCTCGATCTGCTGGCCCTTGTCGAGCCGCAGGTCGCGATCGGTCAGGATGCCCGCGCCGGTTCCCGCCGTCCCGCCAACCGCCGCGCCAATGGCCGCGCCCTTTCCGCCGCCCGCTACTGCGCCGGCCGTGGCGCCGATCGCCGCTCCGACCACGGCCGACTCGAGCGCGCGCTTCTTGTCCACGCCGCGCCGCTCGATTTCGCCTTCAGGACCGGTTTCCTCTTTCACGCCGTGTTCGCCGGGTACGCCGGTGACCGTGGCGATCAGCGGAATCCAGCCGTGCCGGGTTTCGATCTGATCGAAGCTAAGCAGAATCCGGCCATGGAACCCTCGATCGATGGCGCTCACGTGGCCCTTGATCTTCTTGCCGCGCGGGATCAGCACGTCGCCGTTCGCCGGCGAGAGCAGGTCTTCCGCCAGCTTGGCCTGGAAGTGCTTGCCCTGCTGTAACTTACGCGTGTCTAGTGTGTCATCGAGCCGGATGATGATCCTCGTCCCCTCCGGGACGACGTAAGGGCTGTTCTGGTAGGCCGGGCGATCATACGACCCATTGTTGTATTGCGCCCAGGCGGGAGCCGCCTGCAATGCCAGCCCGATGGCCAACGCCGGCGAAAGAAGATAGATAGACCTGTGTCTGCGCTTGCTCATAGCAAACCTCACTTGCCTGAAAAGCAGGGGTTGTAACGCGTTGGATGAGGCAGAGTGGCTGCAGGGCTGTACGGCTGACCGCGAAATCTCGCCACGCTCTGCGCCCGGGGGAACATGCTCGGTAACCTTTAGAATGCGACGAAGGTAACGGCTTGCGGCGCTATTCTGCTTTCAGCAGAGACTCTGAAACCTTAGAATAGGTCCAGGTGTCAAAGTAGTTGGGGCTGTGGAGATGGCCGCTGAAAACGGGTCCCGGAACGCACTATGCGCAAGCTGTATCTGCCACTGACGGTGATCGGAATCGGCGGGCTCGGTCTGCTGTTCGCGACCGACGCCGGACGCCGCGGCCTGCGCCGCCTGCTCGTCGCCCTCGAACGCTCTCCCGAAGCTCTCGCCGACTTCAACCAGTTCGCGCAAAACGAACTGGACCGCATCGAAGCCGCGCTGAAGAGCGTGGCCGAATCCCTCGAATCAGCACAGGGCTGAAGCGAGTTTCCCGTTGTTCGTTTCCCGTTTCCCGCATTCCAACATCGTTTCCCGCTCCCAAACACCAAAGTTGTCATCCCGAGCGCAGCGAGGTACCTGCATATATCGGCTGGCGCCAGCAGGCAGGTCGCGTTTAGCACGGATGCCCGCACGCCGTGATTTTTTGGGAAATGGGAAGCGAACAACCGGAAACGGCGTCTTACTCCGCCGCCACGCCGGCCGTCTTCTTCTGCGGCGGATACTGGAAGCGATAGATGTGGGAGTTGATTTCCTTCCGCAGGTCGTCCCAGATGCTCTCCGGCATCGAGGTGAAGACCTTGACGATCTGCGGATCGAACTGCCGGCCGGACCACTTCACGATCTCGTCGCGCGCCGCCGAAAAAGGCTGCGCCCGCCGATACGGGCGGTCGCTGGTGATGGCATCCAGCGTGTCGGCGATGGCGAAAATCCGCGCCCCGAGCGGGATCTCCTCGCCGCGCAGCCCGCGGGGATAGCCCGAGCCGTCGTAGCACTCCTGGTGCGCATACACGATTTCCGATGCCTCGCCCAGGAACGGAATCTTGCGCAGCATCTGGTAACCGCGGTAGCAGTGCTCGCGCATGATCATCTTTTCTTCTTCGTTCAGCGCGCCCGGCTTGCGCAGGATGGCGTCGGGAATCGCCATCTTGCCGATGTCGTGCAAAAATGCCCCGCGCGCGATCACGCGAATGCGCTCCGCCGAAAGCCCCATGGCGCGCGCCATGGCGATGGTGAACGCGGTCACGCGCTTGGAGTGGCCTTCGGTTTCGGCGTCTTTCAAATCGAGCGCGTCGCCCAGCGCTTCCAGCGTGATGTCGTACGACCGCTCCAGGTCCACCATCGTGGCGCGCAATTGTTCGGTGCGCGCCGCCACCAGCGACTCCAGGTTCGACTGGTAGGCGCGGTTCTCCATGCGCAGGCGCCGGTTCTCCAGCGCGCGGCGCACGGTCGCGAGCAGTTGCTCGCGCTCGAACGGCTTGAGCAGGTAATCGTAGGCCCCGTTTCGGATCGCTCCCAGCGCGACGGAAATATCGTGCACCGCCGTCACCATGATCACCGGCATGTCAGGGAAGCGTTCCTTGGTGCGCTCCAGCAGGCCCAGGCCGTCGAGCTCGGCCATCATCAGGTCGGAGAGCATCAGCTCGAAATCCTGCCCTGAGTTAAGGATGCCCAGCGCTTCCACGCCCGACGAGGCAGGCGCGCACTCGTAACCGGCGCTGCTCAGCATGGAGGTAACGATCTCTCGGATGGACTCTTCGTCGTCAACCACAAGAATGCGTTCCGCGGGCACGTTTCCGGTCCTCTGGGTTACCTAGGGCTGCGGCATTTTGGCATGAGGCCTGAAACGATTCAATTGGCATGTATGCCTTAAGTAACGGGTTGGACCGTTTTACGCAATCAGCCGCGCTGCCATTCCGTGCTATACCAGCGCAAGAAACCAATGTCACCTGACGTCTTGGAGCGGCTATGGCCCCTCTCGTCGCACGCCCCTGCCGACGTGCTGACCGAGGCCTCGGTCATCGTGTTGCTTCTCGTCGCCGCGCTGGTGGTCTACCGCGCCTTTCAGGAACGCTACCTGATCGGTTGGATCGCGGGCTGGGGCGCTTACCTGGCCTTCCGGCTCGCCATAAAGTTCGCCGTTCTGTATCCCGGAGTGCGCGGTTGGGCAGCGCTCTCCGAGGCCACGTTTGGCATCGCCGCCGCGGGATTTGTCGCCTCGGTGCTGCTCTACACCGATTCCAACCGCATGTTGCTGCCGCTGGGAATCGCCACCGCTGTTGGTGTGGACCTGGCGCTGATGCACGCTTTCTGGTGGCCCACGTCGGCCCTCATGGCCACGCTGGTGCTGCTGGTGTGGATCGCCATTTGCGCCCTCGGCGCCATGCGCCTGGGCGAGTTTTTCATGGGCCGGCCCAAGCTTGCCCCGTGGCTTCTCGCGGTGACGCTGGCCTTGCTGCCCGGCGTCAGTCCGAACGCTCCCGCCGTGGTACCGCGTTTGGGTCTGTGGGTGGAAACGCTGCTCGGCCTGAGCATGCTGCTGCTCCTGCTCGACGCCGCGCAGGCCCGCCTGCGCCGCCTGCGGGTGGTCAACGCGCTCAGCGAGGAGATGACGCAGGCCCGCGACTTCGGCAGCCTCATGAACACGGCGCTGAAGGAGCTTTCCGGGCTGCTTGAGTCTGACGCCGCGTGGTTCCGCCTGCTCGAGGGCGATCAGCTGATCATTACCAGTCACATCGGACTCAGGGACGAATACATTCGTTCACGCGCCGTCCTGGGCAACGACAGCTTTACCGCTGGGGTGCTCCGCTCCGGAACTCCCCGTATGTTACGCCGCCGCGACGCCGACTCGCTTACCCTCCGGCGCCTGATGGAGGACGGCTTCGATCACGTCCTGATCGTGCCCGTTGCCGGCAAGTCCGGCCCGGTGGGCTCGCTCGCGATTGCCAACCGCAGTCAACGCTCCTACAGCCTCGACGAGATCCAGTTTGTGGCGAGCACGGCGCGCCACCTGGGGCTGGCGGTCGAGAACCTGCGCATGCTCGATCGTGTGCTCCACTCCCAGCGGCAGTGGGTCAACACTTTCGACTCCATTGCCGACGCCATCGTGGTGCACGACGACCAGCTCAACATCATTCGCGCCAACCGCGCGCTTGGCGTGCTGGTCAACCAGGCGCCCAGCGAAATCTACGGCCGCAAGGTGCTCGATGTTCTTCCTGCCAGCACCGCCACGGTCCCCGGGCATTGCCCTTACTGCCTCCGCCAGGCCTACAGCAATGACGTGAGCTACCTGGAAAGCCCCGATCCCTGTTTCGGCGGCTTTTCGGTGGTCTCCACGTTCTCTTACAGCGAAGACGGCAGCAGTCGCCTGGGCACGATTCATATCATTCGCGACACCACCGAGCGCCGCCTCGCCGAACAGCGTTACAAGCTGCTCTTCGACGGCGTCCACGAAGGCGCTTTCATTTCCACTCCGGAAGGCAAACTCATCGATTGCAACGAGGCGCTCGTACGCATGCTCGGCTACCAGACGCGCGAAGAAGTCCTGGCGCTCGACATTGCCGGCGCTCTCTACGCCGATCCCAAGCGCCGCCAGGACTTCCTCGCCGCCATCGAGCGCGACGGCTTCGTGCGCAACTTCGAGGTGCGCCTGCGCCGCAGGGACGGTTCCGAGGTGATCGCGCTCGAGAGCAGCTTCGCCACCCGCGACAGCGCCGGCGCCGTGGACCGCTACCAGGGCTTCCTGCTCGACGTCACCGACAAGAAGCGCACCGAAGACGAGCTCCGCCGCCGCAACCACGAATTGAACGTCCTCAACTCGCTCGCCGTAATCGCCACCCAGTCCTTCGATCTCGACGAGATACTGAACCTCACGCTGCGCCAGGTGGGGAATCTGTTCTCGGCGCACGGCGCTTCCATCTGCCTGCTCGATCCGGCGACCGGAGTACTGTCGCGCCGCGCCGCCTTCGGCAGCAGCGCACAGATGCCGGAGATGAACCAGGTGCGGATGTCCGAAACCCTGCTCGAGAAAATCCGCAGCCAGCACCTCGAGGTGCTTTCCTCCGGCATGCTGAGCGAGTTGCCGCACGAGGTGCAGGCATTCGTCTTCGCCGAGGAAATCAGGTCCTGGTTGATCGTCGTGCTCTGGAACAAGGACACGATCGCCGGCACGTTCGGGCTGAGCAGCCGCGAGCCCAACGTCTTCTCCTCCGATCGCGACCGCGAGCTGCTGCTCGCCATCGGCCGGCAACTGGCCACCACCATCGAAAAAGTTCGGTTGTACGAAGAGACCTGTCGCGCCTACGAGCACCTCAGTCAGACGCAGGAGCAGCTGCTGCAGAGCGAAAAAATGTCCGCGGTGGGTCAGCTCATTTCAGGCGTTGCCCATGAGCTGAACAATCCGCTTACCGCCATCCTGGGCTACGCTCAGCTGCTGGAAGGCGAGTCGCAAACCGACCGCGCCCGCGACTTCACCAACAAAATCTTCCGGCAGGCGCAGCGCACCCACCGGGTGGTGCAGAATCTGCTCTCCTTCGCCCGCCAGCGCAAACCGGAGAAGGAGCAGGTGGATGTTCGTCGCGTCGTGGAGGACGCACTCACCCTTCGCGATTACGATCTCAAGCTCAACAACATCGTGGTGGAGCGCGAGTTCGGCGCAAACGCGGCGCCCGTGGTGGCCGACGCCCACCAGCTCGAGCAGGTGTTCCTCAACATCATCAACAACGCCGCGGATGCGATGCTCGAGGGCGGTCGCCCAGGCCGCCTGCGCGTTCGCGTCGCCACCGAGACCGGCAAGATCGCCGTCGAGGTTCACGACAACGGCCCCGGGCTGAAGGACACCAAGCGCATCTTCGACCCCTTCTACACCACCAAGCAGGTGGGCAAGGGGACCGGCCTGGGACTGAGCATCTGCTACGGCATCGTCAAGGAACACGGCGGCGAAATCACCGCCTTCAATCACCCGCAGGGGGGCGCCGTCTTCCGTGTGCTGCTGCCTGCCGCCGAAGAAGCCGTTGCCACCGCGCGCGAAGCCCCCGCCGCCCGCACCCAGCATGGCATGCTGCACGGGCGGGTGCTGATTGTTGACGACGAGGAGAGCGTGCTCGAGTTCGAGCGCGAGGTCCTGGCCGGCGCCGGCGCCGAGGTCACGGCGCTGGGACGCGGCGAAGACGCCCTCCGATTGCTGCAGCGCGAGTCGTTTGAGGCGATGGTCGTCGACGGCAAGATGCCGGGCAAATGCGGTGGGTTTGAGATCTTCAACTGGATCAGCTCCCATCGTCCCGAGCTGGAGTCCGTGGTTGTGCTCACCCTCTCCGACATCAGCGATCCGGAGTTGCGCGCACTGGTTGAGACCAAGCAGGTCGCCTATCTCATCAAGCCGTTTGAAGTCGCCGAACTGATCGCCACCATCCGGCGCGTGCTTGACCGCCGCACTACCACAACTGCGCGCGCCTGACGCAGCCCGTTCGGAACTTGTTAGCTGCTGGTCTAACAGTGTGTACCGCGGTGCCAACTCCCGGTATTCAGCTACCCTGGAATTTCACAGCCACCCAACGGCAAACGCTCTCGGCGAGAGATTTCTACCCGAATTTCTTCGGACGGGAACAGTGCAATTGGCCCTTCCTCGGGCGGGGCGTCTCAAGGCGGCGCGCGCCTACTGGCTTCTCAGTCCTAGCGATTTCATAAGGTTACGGGCCCTGCGCGCCTGCATATTCAGTGTGTAAATTCTGCTTGTCTCAGGGAATCGTCTATATGCGGCTGCCATTCTGGCCGTAACACGTGCCCTCCATCTCTTGACGTACCAACGCCGTGCGGCCGGGCCGGCAGGCGCTCAGAAATGGCGGGCCAAGTGCTTGAGCAAGGGTTGCCAAGGCTTCCGCTACGGCGGGGTCGGCAGTTACCAGAAGCGTTCCCCAGGGCTGAGCCCCACAGAGGTCACACATGGCGAGCACGATTCAGGAACTGAAGTTGACCAGCTTCGCGTCGTATCTGCCCGCATTCGAATCCGGAGCAAACTACGAACTGATCTATGAGCAGAACCGGCATCGGGTTTACGCGCTGTCGTTCTGGATGACCGACAACGAGATGGCGGCCGAGGAGCTGATGGCGCAGGTCTTCCATCGCGCTTTCGCGGCTTCGACCGTGCCTTCGGATGAAATGATCGACCGCGCACTCATTGCCGAGCTGCGCGAGACCGCGCCTTTGGGCGTCCTCACGCTGGAGTGCTCTCCGGCGGCCGAGGCGCTGAACGTACGCAGCAATGTCATGCGCGTGCACCTGGAGCGCGCCGTCGTGCAGCTCCCGCCGACCGAGCGCCTCATCTTCCTGATGCACGATGCCGAGTCCTACAGCCACGAGCGCATCGCCCGCACCCTGGGCCTGAGCGCGGATGAATCGCGCTACGGCCTGCACCAGGCGCGGCTGCGCGTTCGCGAACTGCTGGCCGGCATGCGCTGAACAAATTTCGGGCCCCTGGGTCCTCTCTCCTGGCCCCTCGTCCGCGAGGGGCATTTTTCTGCTCTTCAGGGCTCACCACGAAGACACGAAGGTACGAAGAAATTGAAGCAATCGGTGTGTCTTTGCCCCTTCGTGGTGAAAGAAGCGTGCGGATTAGAACAACTCGGGTGGGAGAACGCAGATGTCCGGCAAATTGCGATAGCGCTCGGCGTGGTCCATGCCGTATCCGACCACGAAGTGATCGGGAATCTGGAAGCCGGTGTAGTCGGCGGTGATCGGCTGCACGCGGCGCGACGGTTTGTCGAGCAGCGCGGCCAGCTTTAGCGCGCGCGGCTGGTGCGCGACCAGCAGCTTGCGCAGATAAGTCAGCGTCAGGCCCGTGTCCAGAATGTCCTCCACCAGGATCACGTTCTTGTCGTTCACCGACTGGTCAAGGTCCTTGGTGAGCCGCACTTCGCCCGAGGAGTGCGCCGCCTTGCCGTAGCTGGAGACGGCGATGAAGTCGAACGTCGCGTCGAGCTGCACCGCGCGCGCCAGGTCGCTCAGGAAAACCGTGGCGCCCTTCAGCACGCCCACGAAGATGATCGGCTGCCCCGCAAAATCGCGCGTGATCTGCGCGCCCATTTCGTTGACGCGCGCCAGAATTTGCGCCCGCGTGAACAACACCTTCAGTTCCGGTTTCACTTGGACAGCCTGCATGAGCGCATATTCATAACAGGAACCGCGCGGGCTGGCTAGGCGAAATCGTCTTGGAGAAGCAACGGCCAATGAGCGGTCTGCCAACGACCCTCTCCGGTTTACAATCGAACGTTTCGGAGGCCATGCCATCATGCGTGTAGACCTCAAGGGCGTCCGCATCACCTGGCTCGGACACGCCACCTTTCGCATCGAGACACCCGGCGGCAAGACGTTCATTATCGACCCCTGGGTGATGAACAATCCCGCCTGCCCGCCCGAGCACAAGAAGCTGAAGAAAGTTGACGCCATGCTCGTCACGCACGGTCACGGCGACCACATCGGCGACGCAGTCGAGATCGCGAAACAGCACGACCCCGTCGTCGTCGGTATCTACGAGCTGTGCTTGTGGCTGCAGAAGAAAGGCGTAAAGCAGGTCGCGCCCATGAACAAGGGCGGCACGCAGCAGGTGCTCGACGTGCACGTCACCATGACCACCGCCAACCACTCCTGCGGCATCGACGATGGCGGGCACACCGTTTATGCCGGCGATCCTTGCGGCTACGTGGTGGAGTTCGAGACCGGCTTGCGCATCTATCACGCCGGCGACACCAACGTCTTCAGCGACATGCACATCATCCACGACCTCTATAAGCCCGACATCGCCATGATCCCCATCGGCGACCACTTCACCATGGGCCCGCGCGAAGCCGCCTACGCCTGCAACCTGCTTCAGCCCAAGGTCGTCATCCCGATGCACTTTGGTACATTTCCGCTGCTGACCGGAACGCCGGAAAAATTAGGCAAGCTGATCGGCGACCTCGAACTGGAGGTCTGCGAGATGAGCCCAGGTGAAACACTGGCCTAACGTAGTTTTTGGGATCCTTGTGTTCCTTCGTGCCCTTTGTGTTTAAGCTTTTGGTTTGGCTTTTACAGTTGGTTTTGACTTTGCCGACGACCGACGGCCAACGACCGATCATGCCCAACATCACCTATCCCGCCATTGACCAGTATCTGCTCTCACTTCTGCCGCCCCGCGACGCCGTCCTCTCCGCCATGGAAGCCGAAGCCGCCAGGCGCAACGTCCCGATCGTCGGACCCGCCGTCGGCCGCGTGCTCTGCCAGTTGGCGCAGCTCATCGGCGCCAAATCCGTCTTCGAGATGGGCTCGGCCATTGGCTACTCCACCCTCTGGTGGGCGCGCGCCGTCGGCGATGGCGGCAAGGTGATCTACACCGACGGCAGCCAGAAAAATGCCGACGAGGCCCGCCGCAACTTTGAAAAGGCTGGCGTGACCGCGCGAATTGAAGTCAAGGTTGGTGACGCGCTGGAAATCCTCAGCGAGCACAAGGGCCCGTTCGACATCATCTTCTGCGACATCGACAAGGAAGACTACCCGCGCGCCTTCAGGCTCGCCCTCCCGCGCATCCGCAAGGG
Organism: Terriglobales bacterium; assembly: GCA_035651995.1. Lineage (NCBI taxonomy): Bacteria > Pseudomonadati > Acidobacteriota > Terriglobia > Terriglobales > Terriglobales bacterium. The sequence continues at coordinate 23,568 of DASRER010000027.1, forward strand.
CGGCCTGTTCGTAGCCGACAACGTACTCTGGTCCGGCCGCGTCGCCGATCCTTCCGCCAAACCGGAAGAAAGCACCAGGGCCATCCGGGAGTTCAACCGCCTGCTCTACGCCTCGCCGGAATTGTTCACCACGATTCTGCCGCTGCGGGACGGCGTGGCGGTCGCGACGAAGCGGTAAGACTTAACCACAGAGGACACGGACAAATCACAAAAGGTTTCCTCCGCGCTCCTCTGTGTCCTCCGTGGTTAGAGGTTTGCCTAGATCGACTGCACCGGCAGGGCCGTCAAATCCTCCACCAGCCCGACTTCCTTTTGCAGGAACGGCTCGGCATACTTCACGCCCACCATCATGCCGTAGAAGCGCGCCATCGCCTCCAGGCGTCCGCGAATTTCGGCCTGGGCAGGGAAGAGCCCGGCGCCGGCCGCCTGGTCCCCGAACTGTGACTTGTACGCCATCAGCGCCGCCACGCGCGCGTCGAATTGCGCCGTGATGTCCACCACGAACGTCGGCCGCACATCGTGGTACAGCGTCGCATACACGATCTTGAACGGACGATGCGCCTCGGGCGCCTCCGGCAGATCGAGCTTGCGCAGTCCCGCGAGAAAGCACGCTTCGTACCCCAGCGTCGAGCAGGTGTAGTGATCGGGATGCCGTCCCTGCCAATACGGCAGAATCACCACGCGCGGCCGCTGCTGCCGGATAACGCGCGCGACCTTCAGCCGGTTCTCCCACGTGTTCTCCACCCGGCCGTCGGGAATGTCGAGCGCCTCGCGCCATTGCGCCTTCAGGATGCGCTGCGCCGCCCCGGCTTCCACCGCGCGCTGTTCCGCAGTCCCCCGCGTGCCCATCTCGCCGCGCGTCAGGTCAAGGATGCCGCAGCGCTTGCCGTGCTCGGCCGCTTTCAGCAGCGTCCCGCCGCAGGTTTGCTCCACGTCGTCGCGATGCGCGGCGATGGCCAGAATGTCGAGGCCTCTGTGTCCTTCCTGCAACCTTCGTGTCCTTTGTGGTTTGCTCTTGCCGTTGACCCTGCCACCGGCCAACGACGATCGACGATTTACTTCTTCCGCTCCACCAGAAACCGCGCCAGCTCCTTCAGGTCGTCCGCCCGCGCGCCGAACTCGTCCAACTCCGCGCACCCCTGCGCCACCAACTCTGCCGCCATGCGTTCCGATTCAGTCACGCCGAACAACGCGGGATACGTGGCCTTCTCGACCGCAGTATCCTTCCCCGCCGTTTTCCCCAACTGCTCGGTAGGCTGCGTCACATCAAGCACGTCGTCCGCGATTTGGAATGCCAGGCCGATCGCTTTGCCGAAGTTCCTCAGCCGCGACGCCTGTTGCTGTGTCGCGCCCGCATACCATCCGCCGCTCACCAGGCTCGCGGTAATCAGCGCGCCGGTCTTGGAACGATGGATCTGCTCCAGCGTCCTCGCGTCGGGGCGGGTGCGCTCGGCCTCCAGGTCCATTACCTGACCGCCGATCATGCCGCCCACCGTGCCGGTGCCGCGCGCAATTTCTGCGACGATGGCCACGCGCGCCTCAGCGCCGCAGCGCAGGTTGGCAAGCACTTCGTACGCCTGCGTCTGGAGCGCATCGCCGGCCAGGATCGCCAGCGCCTCGCCGAAAACCTTGTGGCACGTAGGACGCCCGCGCCGCAGGTCGTCGTTGTCGAGCGCCGGCAAATCGTCGTGGATCAGCGAGTACGTATGCAGCATCTCCAGCGCCGCGCCCAGGTCTTCGATTCCCGCGGGCAGCGAACCGGTGATCATTTTCCCCGCCTCCATCGCGAGGATCGGCCGCAAGCGCTTGCCGCCGGCAAACACGCTGTGCCGCATCGCCTTATGGATGGATTCGGGCGGCTCCGTGGGCGGCGGAATCAGCCGCTCAAGCGCCTCATCGGCCATCTGACGGCCGTGTTCCAGGACCTCGATGAGCATGAGAGGGGGAGTATAACAAGCCAAATCTGACGGCCTGCTCAGCTGGCGATTTGACCATCGCACTCACAAAACCCGAATCGCCAGATCGCCCGCTTCAGGCATCCAACTCGCCATGCCCCGCCGCGACCCCACCCGCGTCTTCGCCGGTCGGCTCGCTGCTCCCGGGCTTCTCCAACGATCGCGAATTGCTCGACCACGTGGGATTTACATCCAGCTTCAGGAGGGAAGAGCGGGAGAAACTTAAAGCAGTGCTGCAACCGCTGGCGCGTGGCAAAGGATTCACCGGTCGCGCCCCCCGTGTGCACAGCCGCTGGAGCACCGAGCGCAGCGGCGAGTGGGAGGCGCTGGAACCCACACTTGTTTGCGAGGTCAGCTACGACCCCTTCAGCGGCGGCCGCTTCCGGCACAGCACGCGTTTTCTGTGCTGGCGGCCCGACAAGGGCCCAAAGGAGTGCCGCTTCGACCAGGTCGAGCGCACGGCGGACTTGGGATTTTTTCCTTAAGACAGCTTCAGAAGCCCCGCCCGCCTTCGGTCGTCGGGCAAGGTTGGTTTTGGCCCACGACCTACGACCTACGACCGACGACTGTTCCTACGCGGCGATGCTCTTCGACAAACTCTGCTGGTGCGTCGCAATCCCCACGATTCCCGGCACATCGTCTGTGGAGCAGCAGTCCACGGCGCCGGCGCGCAGCGCCTTGGCCCACATCTCCTCGTCGGGAACGCGGTGCGTGCACACGATGGCAAGCTGGCGGAACTGCTCGTGCAGGGCCTCGATCTCACTCATGCTGAGCATTTCCAGGTCAGCCACCACCACGTCGGCACGATGCCGGGGCACTGCGGCAGAGAGTTCCTCGCGCGAGTTCACCACGCGGATGGCGCGGCAATGCGGCATCAGGGACAGGGCAAGGCTGGCGGCGGAGGCTGGATCATGCTGCGCGATGATCACGTTCGGACGCATGGCAATAACTCCTGACTGCCGGTTGGAGGTTACTTCCTGCTGTCAGCCCGCTCGGCGAATGCCTCGTAGGGCTCAGCGTGGAGTTTGCCGTTCTGCTTCATCAGGATTTCCACTTTGCCCTCCGCGTCCTCTAGTTCCTTGCGGCAGGAATTCGAGAGCTGAATGCCTTCCTCGAACAGTTGGAGCGAGCGCTCCAAAGGAATGTCCCCGCGTTCCAGTTCTCCGAGGATCCGTTCCAGCCGTTCCAGACACTCTTCAAACTTCGGCAAAGTAAAAATTCCTCTCTCACATTGTAAGACGAAGCGGCGCTCATGCAAGTGAAAGTTTGACGAATGTTCAACAACTTTGGTTGCAGGACCGCTGGACAGGGCGCAAGCCGGCGTACGGACCGCGTAATTGGGAGATCGGCCAATCGGGTTAACCGAACGCAAATCATGAAGGAAACAAGGTGTCACGACCGACGCGAAGGCGAGTGGACTCCTTCGTGCCCTTTGTGGGACTTACGTGTCCTTCGCCGCTGGCTCCTGATCTTCACTTACCCGATGAGAGCGATTCCTCAATTACCCGATTTGCTGACGGCCACGCGGTTCGACGCGTCGTTCCCCGTTCCCAGCGCTTCCAGCACGTCCACGGCAGTCGAGTAGCGGCCGAAGGGCGCTGAGATCTGCGCTCCCTGCACCGTGCCGCGCAGGGCGAGGAGCATTTCTCGCGCGATGGCCACACCCTCGGCACGGGCGGCTTCCGCGCTGGTCGCCGCGGCCATGCGCTGCATGATCGAGTCGGGCACGGCAACGCGCAATTCGTTCTTCATGAACTCGGCGTTGCGCGCGCTGGTGAGCGGCCAGATTCCCGCCAGAACCGGGATGCGGCAGTGCTCAATGCGCTTGAGGAAGTTCTCCAGCAGCGCGATGTCGAACACCGGCTGCGTCACGGCGTACTCGGCGCCTGCCTCTACTTTGTATTCGAAGCGGCGAATCTCCTCATCAAGATTGGGCACGCCGGGGTTGGCGCCCACGCCGAGCACGAACCCGGTAGCGGTGCCGATCGGGTTTCCGCCGATATCGAGACCCTGGTTCAGGTTGTGGACAATGTTCACCAACCCGATCGCGTCCACGTCAAAGACCGCAGTCGCATCGGGATAGTTTCCCAGCTTGGGCGGATCGCCGGTAATGCAGATCAGGTTGTGAATGCCCAGCGCCGAAGCGCCCAGCAGGTCGCTCTGAATGCCAAGCACGTTGCGGTCGCGGCAGGTGTAGTGCAGCACCGCCTCGATCCCCACCTGCTGCTGCACCAGCAGCGATAGCGCCTGGTTGCTCATCCTCGCCGATGCCCGCGGCGAATCTGGAATGTTGATGGCGTCCACGCCCACCGACTTCAGGTAGCGCGCGCCTTCCACTTCTTTGGTCGAGTTCGTGCCCGTGGGCGGCACGATCTCCACCAGCGTCACGAACTCGCCGGCGGCGATCTTGGCGCCCAGCCGCGAGCGCTTCGCCAGCGGCGGCGCCGTCACTGCCGGCGCGGCCTTTGGCTTGGCGGCAACCGGTTGCGCGGCCGCGCGCGCCTGGCCCACGCGCAGCCCCTGCCGCATGGCGCGGATGTGCTCGGGCGTCGTCCCGCAGCATCCGCCTACCACTTGCACGCCGGCCGCAACGAACTTGCGCGCGTAGCTGGCCATGTACTCAGGCGAGCACAAATAGATGTTCCGGCCCTCCACCGAGCGCGGCATTCCGGCGTTCGGTTGCGCCGAGAGCGGGCGCGCCGTCACGCGGCGCACGCGCTCCATTGCGTCCAGCATCGCCACCGGACCGACCGAGCAGTTGCAGCCGATGACGTCCGGCGCCCACGCGTCGAGCCGCTCGCCGAAGATCTCGGGTGAAGCGCCGTCCAGGCAGTTGCCGTCTTCGTCAATCGTCACCTGCGCGATCACCGCCATCGTGGGATCAACGTCGCGCGCGGCAAGAATCGCCTGGTGGATTTCCTCCAAATACCCGAACGTCTCCAGGACCACCAGGTCAACGCCGCCTTCGCGGAGCGCGGCAATCTGTTCGCGAAACGCTTCGCGCGCTTCCTCGCGCGACGTTTTCCCCAGCGGCTCCAGGCGCACGCCCATCGGTCCGACCGAGCCGGCAACCCAGGCGTCGAAGCTCTTGGCCGCCTCGCGCGCAATGCGCGCGCCGGCGCAGTTGATGTCGTGGACCTTGTCGGCCAGGCCGTGGCGCTCCAGGCGGAAGCGGTTCCCGCCGAAGGTGTTCGTCTCCACCATCTCGGCGCCGGACGTTAGATAATCGTGGTGGATGCCCCGGATGAGGTCGGGCTGCGACAGGTTCAGCTCGTCATAACATCGGTTGATGAACACGCCTTTTTCGTAAATCAGCGTGCCCATCGCCCCGTCGCAGACGATGGGGCCGCCCTTTTCCAGACGGGTTTTGAAGCTGCCGGGCATGCCGCATTTCCGGCTCCGTGCAGGCGCGAACCGGGACTTTCAGCATATCAAATGCAGCGCGTCTCCCCGGTGCGCCGAGGGGGAGTGTCCTGACTTGAACTAGGACACGACTCGCGGAAGAATACTGACGCCAACAACGCTGGGCTTCAGCCCGGCGTCGGTGGAAGCACCGGCCTTTTAGGCCGGTGAAAAAGCGCCACGAACCGAGGGCTTCAGCCCCGGCTTTTTTCCAAACAACCAAACTTCCGTTGGGCTCCCGCGTTCGCGCCGCGTTCTTTGCGACGCGAACGTGGGAAAACAACCGTCGCTCGGCGCCGGCAGCGCGCAAGTCGAGCTTCGCCCTGCGTTCTGCCAGGGGTGAAGCCCGCCTTGCTATAATCATGAATCCATTGAGCGCAGCACTCCAACCGAAGCAGCCACGCGCGCGCCGAAATGGGGGCGCGACGCTGGCCACCGTGCTTCTGCTGGCGCTCTGGCTCTCCTGCGGCGGCTCTTCCGGCAGCAGCGGCAGCGGCAGTTCCGGCCCGCCCAGCAAGATCGCCAAGCGCGTCTTCGTCACCAACCAGACCACCACGGTCGGCATTGCGAACGGCATCCTGGAGATCATCAACGCGCTGAACGACACCATCGGCGGCGCCGTGAACCTGACCAACCGGCCATCCATCATCGTGGTCACGCCCGACAAGACCAAGTCGCTGATCTTCGACCAGCAGGACCAGGCCGTGCAGGTCATCGACAACACCAAAGAGACGCTGGCCGGCACCATCGCCGTCGGCGAGCAGACCACCAGTATGGTGGCGCTCTCCGACAATAAGTTCGGCTACGTGGCGCTGCGCAATCTGGGGCAGGTTTCGATCATTGACATTGTCAACTTCAAGGTGACGGTCAACATTCCCATCCCCACCGTGCGCACCCTGGTGAAGAGCCACAACGGCAGCAAAGTGCTCGCTTTCAGCGACGAATCCGACTCGCTGAACATCATCGACACTTCGACCAATCAGGCGTCGCCCGTCGGCGGCTTCGACCGGCCGGTGTTCGGCGTCTTCAGCACCGACGACTCGAAGGCCTTCATCCTGAGCTGCGGCGCCGAGTGCGGCGGCGGCACGGCGCGCGTTACCGTGCTCGACGTCGCCACCAAAACGGCTGGCCAGAGCGTGAACGTCTCGGCCGCGACCACCGGCCTGCTCGACGGCGCCAATCTGTACGTGGCCGGCACGCGCCTGGGCGCGGGACGCCTCGACGTGGTCAACACTTCGACCATGGCGGTGACCAAGTCGGCCGTGCCGATCAGCGACGGCTTCCACAACCAGATCGCCCTCGCCGGCGGCAAGCTGTTCATCGGCGCCCGCACCTGTAACAACGTGACCAACGGCTGCCTCAGCATCTTCGACACGGCAGCCCAGACCGCCGTCATTGACGCTCCCAAGGGCGACGTAACCGGCATGCAGCCTATCGACGGCCGCAACGTGGTCTACGTGGTCGAAGGCGGGGAGCTGCGCATCTACAGCACCCAAACCGGCGCCGAGCAAACCAATCCTTCCATTGACATCGTCGGCCGCGCCGTCGACGTGAAGGCCATCGACTGAGCCGCCGCTCTCACCACGGACCGTGCGGACGCGGGCGACCTCACCCGCGCTGACCTGCCTCAACCTCGCACGCTGTGCCGACGGGCGACCTCGCCCGTCGGCACGAATCAGCGAACACGGGGCGATCCGCCCGTTAGGAACAGCCGCGGGGCTTCGGCCAGGCGTCGGTGGGGCGGAAGCCGTGAATTGCCACGTATCTCAAAATCTGTGTCAAGCCCCGCCCCAAGGACTTTTCCGCTCAACTTGCACGAAACACTCCGATTAAACTTCCTCGCCGCCTTCCCATTCTCCTCGCCGGAACTGCTACCCTGGAAGCAGGCCCGCGCACACGCGCGGGTTTTCTTCTTTGACAAATTTGCGTCGCTAACTCCTTTAGACAAAGGATCTTACGTGTAAGTCCTTTAGATCAACGGACCATCGACGGATTTCCATCGCTAACCCAAACATTCCATTAGCGAGGAGGGGGAGGGGTATAGGTCGCTACCGCGGTTCCAGCCGCAGCTCATGCTGCTTCGCCTTCGCCACCGCTTCATCGGAAAACGCAAGCACAAAGCTGCGGCCTTCGTACCAGGCGTCGAACTGATCGCGGAAGTGCGGGCTCAGGATTTGTCCTGACTGCCCGCTGACGATGTTCAGCCGCGTCGCGTCCAGGTCGGCGAAGTCGGTGACCATGCGCTCGGAGGGCCCGAGCTGGCGTCCCATTTGCTTCACCGTGTTGCCGTTGCCGGAAAGCGGACGCGATCCGGTCCCGGCCCACCTCCCGACCAGCGGCGCGGCGCCGAGCACCGGATGCCGATACTCGACGTGGCGCGCCGAGCCCCACGTCCACTTGCTCAGGTCGCGCGGCGCCGATTTCTGCGACGCGGCCGCCTCCACCGCGGCGGCCAGCAAGTCGTCATAGCTGCGGAAACCGGGCGGCAACCAGCGCTGCGGCTGGCGTTCGAGGATGTTCTCCAGCGCAACCTCCGACATGAACCAGGAGTACTGCCGCCATCCCACCGGCGGCGCGGGCGGTGAATTGGGTTGCGGATCGGGCGAAGGCCCAAGCCGCGGCTCCAGCAGCAGACGCCAGAGCTCGTTGCGCGACTGCGTGACCAGCGTGGGTGCCACCGAGTCGGCGGTCACCCGGCCGTCCCAGCCGCGCATCAGGCGCGCCGCCTCTTTGGCGCGCGGGGAAGCGGCCGCCACGTGGTCCACCGCATACGCGAAGCGGTCGGCGCAGTAGCGGTCGAAGACCGAATAGATGTCGGTCTGAAGGCGCAGCATTTGCTCGGCGTTCAGCTTGGGTGAGGAGCGCAGCACGCGGTAGATGCGCTCGGTGCGATACGGCGCGGCCCACTGCGTGCTAAGCACGTAAGCATAGCCATCAGGCGTGATGCGTCCATTGGCCGTGGCGACGATCCCCGAGGACGGATCGAAGACGCTGGGCAGCTTCTCGAACGGCACGAAGCTGGTCCACTCGTGAGCATCATCGGCGCCAGAAACAGGCACGGAGCCGTCGCCCGAAGCGCGAATCGGGATGCGCCCCATCGCCTGGTAGCCGATGTGGCCCTCGGCGTCGGCATAGACCATGTTTTGCGCGGGGCCGGCGAAGCGCGCGACCGCCGAGCGGAACTCCTGCCAGTTGGAAGCCCGATTCAGGTCCCAGAGCGGCGCCATCATGCCGGGGTCGTAGAGCGTCCACTTGAGGGCGAGCGGGCGCGACTCGCCGGGGATGAGTTCGCTGATGATCGGGCCGTGGCGCGTGCTTATGACGCGCATGACCACTGGCGGCTCGCCCTTCACGTAGATCACTTCGCTGCGCTGCCCGGCCTGCTGCCAGCCTGTGGGCGTCTGGTACTGCGGTGCGGGCTGGCCGGCGCGCAGGGTCTCGACAAAGACGTCCTGCACCGCCGGGCCCATGTTGGTATAGCCCCAGGCTATGCGCTGATTGTGCCCCATAACTACGTAGGGGAGCCCGGGCAGGGTGACGCCGGCGACGTCGAGCGCCTCGGTGTCGTTGCCGGTGATCTTTAAGTGCGCCTCGTACCAGGTGTTGGGCACGGTGTTCACCAGGTGCATGTCATTGGCGAGCATGGCGCGGCCTGAGGCGGTGCGCTGGCCTGAAACGGCCCAGTTGTTGGAGCCGGGAACCAGGGATTCAGGTGAGGGTTCGATATTGGTTGTTAAAACACCAAGATCCGCACGCAAGCCAAAAGACGGCTTGATTGGGCCACCCGCGCCAGAAGAAGGCTTGAGTGGGGCGCCTTGGGCGTAGTCGTTGCGGTAGCCGTGGTCGGGCTGAAGACGGTTCTGCCGGTCTTCAGGATTCAGTTCGTCCGGCAGGCCCATGGGTTTCGAGTCGGCGCCGGGCGGATGGTCTCGCCACGAGCTGTTCACGTAGAGGTCGGCAGCCAGCTCGGGCCCGAGCTTCCGGGCAATCGTTTCGCGCTCCACGGCGGTCAAGTAAAGATTCCCGCTGAGCGTCTGCCACAGGTTTGCGCCGCAGAGCAGGGAATCCAGCGGCGTCCAGTGGCGCGCCGAGTACCGCAGAACGTGGAACTCCACCGGCAGGCGGTCGCCCCGGGATTCGATGTAGGCGTTCACGCCGCGCGCATAGGCTTCGTAGTGAGCGCGCTCGGCGGGCGAGAGCAGGCTCAACCCGCGCTCGGCCGCCTGTCGCAGCCCGAGGATGCGCTGCTGGCGATCGTGTTGGATGAGGCTCGGCCCGAGGATTTCAGCCAGCTCGCCCGAGGCGTAGCGGCGCGACATGTCCATCTGCCAGAGCCGGTCCTGCGCAGTGACGTAGCCCTGGGCGAAGAACAGGTCGTCGGCGGTCGAGGCGGTGATGTGCGGCACGCCCTGCGCATCGCGGACGACCGTGACCGGAGCGTGCAGGCCGGCCACGCGGACCGCGCCGTCGAGCTGCGGCAGGGCGCGGCGCGCCGTCGCATAGAACCAGGAGACAGCCACTGCGGCGGCCGCCAAGGCCAGGAGCACGAGCAGGACAAGAAGGCGCGGCCAGAGACGCGCGGGACGTCGCGTCACGGCGTTGTGAGCGGGAGCGGTGGAAGCCATTGCGGTCCGGGGACGCACGATTCTACGGGTCAGGGCTGTTGCGGGACAATCAGGCTTTCACCGCATTGCTCATTGATTATGGGGGATTTTCGGCCATCGGGGCTTGGAGACGAAGGCCCGTCGAAAATCCGGGCGAAAGCACGCCCGAAAACCAGACGATCAATGCCCCCGATGACCCCGTCTTGACTGGGTGTTATGCTGGAGGCAGGTCGACTGCCTTCCGGCACATGCTTCAGAAACGCATTGATGATCAGCCACAGATCTCGCGCGAAGACATGCGCGAAGCGCAGGAAATCTTTCATCGCCACCTGAAGAGCGTGGGACTGAAGCACACCGAGCAGCGCGACGCCATCCTGCGGACCTTCCTAGAGACGCGCGAGCACCTCTCCACCGACGAGCTGCACCGCCTGGTGAAAAAAAAAGATGCGGGCATCGGCTTTACGACCGTGTATCGCACGCTGAAGCTGCTGGCCGAATGCGGACTGGCGAGCGAAGTGGCCTTCCACGACGGCATCGCCCGTTACGAGCACCAGTACAACCGGCGCAGCCACCATCACATGGTGTGCACCGGCTGCGGCAGCTCGGTGGAATTCTTCTCGCCCGAGGTTCGTAAATTGGAGCAGGAGATCGGGCGCAAGCACCACTACCTGACCACGCGCCACACCTTCCAGATTTACGGCCTGTGCGAGGAGTGCCGCAAGAAGAATGAGGGGCGACGGCTCGTGTAGGATTGACCATCGGGTCACGGAACATCAGGAACCGGTCCCGGCCCCAATGATCCGATGATGCCGTGACCTGATATTTTTCCCGATATTTTTAATGACCGTGGAAAAGTCCCGTAAGTCCGCTCCGGGCACGCAATTCCAAGAATTCTGAAATTGCCTTTGCATCCCGGTTCTGATAATGTGCGCAACCATTCACCGTGCCTGCGGAGCCACTTCGCCGCGGACGCTGAAAGGTTTCCACTCGACATCGAGGAGGGTTTGCACATGCCCGATGCACCAAATCCCGGTGGGGCGGCACCGGCACCCGCAGCGGCAGGGGGACTATCTGAGAACGTTGCCAGCGGGCTTGCGTACATCACCATCATCCCCGCGATCATTTTCCTGATCGTGGAGCCGTACAACAAGAACAAGAACATCAAGTTCCATGCCTTCCAGTGCATCGGGCTGGCGATCACAATGTTCGCCTGTGGCGTGATCATGATCATCCCGATCCTGGGATGGATTGTCGGCATCCTCGGCTACCTGACGACCGCCGTGATGTGGCTGATCTGCGTGATCAAGGCGTTCAGTGGCGGCCGGTTCAAGGTGCCGGTCATCGGAAACTTCGCCGAGAAGCAGGCGAACGCTTAGATTTTCCGATTCGGGAGAAGGCGGAGGCCGCGGCCTCCGCCTTTTTTCTTGCCCGCGCTTGACGCTGGGGTCGCGATCCTCATGGTGCTTTTTCCAGCCGGCCGCTTGACAGCCGTCTCCCGCAATGGCATCTCTATCTACTTTGCTTTTGACGGCGCCGTCCTTCTGTGAGGGCGCCTCTAAGGGAAGAGGGCTGCGGGTGCAGGTGAAGGTCTTCTATCACGACAAATGCTTCGACGGCGCCAGCTCGGCGGCCGTGTTCTCGCGCTTTTACCGGGAACGCATCCGCAATGGTGTGGAGTTCCTCTACCACGGGCTGGTGCATCGGGCCGGCGCGCTGTTCAACGAGGGCGACTTCACCGGCGACGAGAACGCGATCGTCGACTTCAAGTACTCACGCTCGCCGCGCATCACCTGGTGGTTCGACCATCATCAGAGCGCGTTCCTCACGCCGGAAGACGCGCAGCACTTCCGTAACAACGGCGATGGCAAGAAGTTTTACGATCCGGACTTCAAGTCGTGCACCAAGTTCATCGCCACCGTGGCGGAGCAGAAGTTCGGCTTCGACCCGAGGCCGGTGAGCGAACTGGTCACCTGGGCCGACATCATCGACGGGGCCCTGTACGACAGCCCGCAGGCGGCGGTCGAGATGGCGCAGCCGGCGATGAAGCTCACCATGGTGATCGAGTCCACGCAGGATTCGGCGTTCGTGCCGCGGCTGATTCCGCTGCTCACCGAGAAGCCGCTGGCGCGCATCCTGGAGGAGCCGTTCATCGCCCCGCTTCTGCCGCCACTGCTGGAGCGCCACCGCCGCTCGATCGAGGTGCTGCGCCAGCGGGCAGTTTGCGAAGACGGCGTGCTGTTTTTCGACGTTACCGACCAGGAGCTGGAGGGTTACAACAAGTTCATTCCGTATTATCTGCATCCAGAATGCATCTACAGCGTCGGCCTTAGCATGAGCAGCTTTCGAACGAAAGTTTCGGTGGGATCCAACCCGTGGGCTAAGGCGGAGTCCATGGTAAACCTGGCGAAGATTTGCGAGCGCTACGGCGGTGGAGGGCACGCGCGCGTGGGCGCTATCTCCTTTGACCGCAACCAACTGGAGCGGGCGCGGCAAGCCGCCAAGGAAATCGTGGCCGAGCTGCGGGCCAATGTTCGCGGCTGAGAAACAGGACCGAAAACGAGCCTGAAAAGCTGCGCGTCGGGCACTCACCTTAGAAAACCCTTCGATGTTCCGCGCTGAAGTGTTAGGGCCGGGCCCTAACCCGCGTGTAATTCCAAATTTCAAAAATCGCGGCGCGGCGACAGTTTTGCGTTGAACCGGAGTAGATGTGTCCCTAGGCTTGCGGTTCCGTCAGTGCTGGCCTGTTCGGGGAACGTGGCGAGCGCGATGGAAAAATCCTTTGTGGAGATTTTGCTGAATGAAGTTTCGCAACCTGGCGCTCCTGGCGCTCGCGATCTTGACGACGACAGTGGCGTTCGCCGCCTCCAGAACCTTCTCCAACATCGACCAAATGCCGGGATGGCAGTCGTGCGGCGCTTGTGCCGGGAAGAACGGCTCGGGGCCGACTGCTCCCTTTTCCTTGAGGCTGAACGTAAGCAGCCCGTCAATGGACGGACGTTCGGCCCAGTTCTATCTGGGAGGCAGTTCCAGATTCGCCAACGCGCTCTGGTGGAAGCAGCTGGGCGCTAACAGCGGCGTTAGCAACTTTGTTTACGACCTCTACTTCTACATCAAGAACCCGGCGGCCTCGCAGGCGCTGGAGTTCGACGTGAACCAGTCGTTTGGCGGAAGCAAGTTCATCTTCGGCACGCAGTGCAACATCGCTGCGCGCAAATGGGATGTTTACAACGCGGCAGGCCGTTATTGGGTGCACACCAGCGTGGGCTGCTCTCGTCCCAGCGCTTACCGGTGGCACCACGTGGTGCTGGAGTTCAGGCGGGCCAGTGGCAGGATGGCCTTCGTCACCGTGACCATGGACGGCGTCAAGCACTACCTGGGCAGGACCTACTATCCGCGGTCCAGCAGCGCGCAGGAAGTCAACGTCGCCTTCCAGATGGACGGCAATGCCACGAACAGGGCCTACACGACATGGCTCGACAAGGTGAAGCTCACCTACTGGTAACTCAGGCGCCGGCCTCCGGCTGCAGGCCCCGACTCAGGAGCCGGCAGGTGGAGGCCGGCAGCCCAGCGCGACTCTGGGAAACGAGGGATGCATTGAAAAAAGCAGTTCTGATGTGGATTGTGACGGCGCTGGCGCCCGGCGCCGTCGCCGCCGATGCTCGCACCGGCAAGCCCGCCAGCCCAAAGGACGCTCGCACGGCATTCGTACTCGACGTAGTCAGGACGGCAGTGGCGTTGCCACAGCCCGATCCGCAAGACCGGCTCCGCGTCTTGCACTCGGCCGTAGGGGTGGTTGGCCCGATCTCGGCCAACATCGCCCGGACCCTCTCTCGCGAAGGCGTGCAGCTGGAGTCGGAGCTGATTCGCAGCGGCCAGAAACCGGCGGTGTCCATGTTCTCTGCCGGTCACGTACCCTGCACCGCGGCAGCGAACTTTGTTCAGTCGCTGCCGGCCACGGCTGTGGCTGAAGGCGAAGAGGCGCTGATCAGCGCCGTGACACTGTGTCCGAAGGCGGCGCTTGAAAACGCCCGCGGCAAACTCGACGAAGCGCTCGGCCAGGACATCCTGGCGGCGCGCGCGCTGCTGGCCGCCATGGACGCCACCGGGCCCAAGATGGCCTGGTCGCAGTCGGCGTTCGTACGCATGTTCTCGGCGCTGCCCAAGGACGCCGCCAAGGCACAATCGGAGGCGCCAAATTTTGCCGCCATGTACTCGGAGATGGCGCCGCAGGTTGACCTCGAGGCCGCCCGCGCGGCCGGCCTTCGCATGCTGGAGTGGCTCGGACGCGTGCCCGAGGGCGGGCCCCGCAACCTGGCGATCAGCATCATGAAGGGCGCCATGGAACAGCTGCTCGGGGCAGAGAAGCTGGAGGAAGCCCTGCGGTCGAACGTTGTCGCCCAAGGTGTAGTACGCAACGCGGGTGAAGCGGGCGAGATCGAGCATCCCGAGGAGGAGAACGTCTCGGTGCTCGAGGCCATGGACAAGACCGGCAGCGATCAGACCGACTCGCTGCAGGCGCTGCCCGCCTCGCGCCGGGCCCGGGAAGCCGCCGCCCACGGCTTTGCCAGCGGAACGGCAGGGAACCGCAATCAGGCCGAGCATTACTTCGACATCGCCTTCTCAGCGCTGAACGACTACTGGCGCGATCGCGCCACCAACACCAATGCCGCGGCAGTGGTGGAAGAGGTGAGCGAGGCCGCCGCCCAGGTGGACGCACCCGCCGCCCTCAGCCGCGCCCAACGGCTGGCTGATCCGACGGCGCAGGCGATCGGGATGCTGGCGGTGGCGAGAGTCGTGGCGGGGCAATAGTAGAGCGGCGCCGAAGAGCAGTACCGGGTACCGGGTGGCAAGCACCGGTTGGTGGCAGGCGGCCCTGGGCCGCCTGTTCTTGTTGAAATCGAGTTGAGCAGTTGACCTGGCGCCCTGCTGCGCCCCTCGACCCGGCAGAAAAACCGGCCTGCGCCGGTTTTTCTGTTTCGCCCAGGGTGACCCGGAAGGGAGCTTACTCTTCTCCAACGATGTGGAAGAAGCGAATGATGCTCTCGATCCCGCGGTAGAAGTTCGGGATGTGGAACTTCTCGTTGGGGGCGTGCAGGTTGTCGTCCGGCAGGCCCATGCCCATCATCACGGATGGAATCCTGAGCACGTTGGCGAAGTCGGAGACCACCGGGATCGAGCCGCCCGAGCGGATGAAGACCGTGTCTTTCTTGAACACCTCGTGCATCGCCTGCTTGGCGGCCCTCACGTAGCGATTCTCGGTGCCCACCACGATGGCGGGGCCTTTGCTATGCACCTTGACGTTGAGCCTGATGCCCTTTGGCGTAAGCTTCTTCACATACTTGATGTACTTGCGCAGGATGTCGTCAGGGTCCTGGTCCGGCACCAGGCGCATGCTGATCTTCGCCGTGGCGCGCGCCGGGATAACGGTCTTGGCGCCGGCGCCGGTGAAACCGCCGGGCATGCCGTGGACCTCGAGCGTGGGCCGCGCCCAGGTGCGGTAGAGCACCGAGTATCCGGGCTCGCCGGTCAGCACGGTTGAGCCGACCTCCTTCTTGCGATACTGGTTTTCATTGAACGGCAGGCGCTTCCACGCCTTCAGTTCGTCGGCGCCGGGCTTTTTCACGCCTTTGTAGAAGCCGGGAATCAGAATGCGGCCCTTCGAGTCCTTCAGCTTGCTGATAACCTCCACCAGCGCGAAGAACGGATTGGGCGCCGCGCCGCCGTACATGCCCGAGTGCAGGTCGACCATCGGGCCTTGCGCCTCGATCTCGGTGTAGACCAGGCCGCGCAGCCCGACGCACAGAGTGGGCAGATTGGGCGCGAACAGCTCGGTGTCGGTGACCAGGGCGAAGTCGGCCTTCAGCCGCTCGCGGTTGCGCGGAATGTACGCGGCGATGGACTCGCCGCCCACTTCCTCTTCGCCCTCGATGAGCACCTTCACGTTGATGGGCAGCCTGCCGTCGGCCTTCATGAGGGCCTCGAAGGCCTTGAGCTGCATCCAGAGCTGGCCCTTGTCGTCGACCGCGCCGCGGGCGTAGAGGTTCTGGTTGCGCTCGGTGGGCTCGAACGGCGGCGTGAGCCATTCGTTCAGCGGGTCCGGCGGCTGGACATCATAGTGCGCATAGCAGAGCGCAGTGGGCTTGCCGGTGGCGTGCAGCCAGTCGGCGTAGATGAGCGGGTGGCCCTGGGTGGGGATGAGCTCGACGTTCTCGAACCCGATGCGTTTGAGTTCGCTGGCAATGAAGTGCGCCGCGCGTTCCACGTCGCTCTTGTGCTGGGGCAGAGTGCTGACGCTGGGAATGCGAAGCAGGTCTTTCAGCTCGCTCAGGAAGCGCTGCTGGTTCTGCTGGGCGTAGCCGAGTGCGGCAGTGGACATGCACGGTCTCCGTGAAAGAGTGGTCGAAAAAGCAACAGCAAACCAATCAGTATAACCGCCACGGGCGGGTTGTTGGCCGCAGGGTCGAGACGGCGCGGGTTGGATGGGTCCCCAGACCTGGAGCGGCAGCTGGGGGCGACTTCCACAGGCTTGATTTGTTCAGGCGCAAGTTGACGCCACACCAAATTCAAAATCCGAGCGATGCTAGGGCACGTCAATTTTGGGAGCCTTATGAAGGACACGCCGACCTGCCCGCATTGCCTGCAAGACGGCCTGCCACGCAACATGGCCGGCAACTTCGCCCTTCCACGCACGTTTGTGTGTCTGCAATGCGGACACGTTGTTTCGGAAGAATCCGGCGCCCGCTGCCATTGCTTCAATTGCTGGCTGGCCCGGGCCGCTGTTTCGGAGCTGGTTGAGTTGCCACGCGCAAGTTGAAGGGTTACTCGGGATGGCTGACGGCGTTGTCCTGGATCAGGACCCAGCGCGGAGCACCGGGCTCGACCGCCAGCCGCGAGGACAGACCCGACAGCGGCGGCAAGTGACGCAAACAACAGCACGCAGGCGGGCTGCGCCTTGCGCCAGGCGCGCCACCATTGCAACAGTGGCTTCCGTATCGTTACCAGTATAAGCAGCTAGTCTTCCGCAGCCTGTGGATAGGCGAACGCACGCGCCACCGGCGGGCTCAACAGGTACCAGAGCAGCAAGGCGGAGATGGCCAGCCGCAGCGCGACCGCGATCAAGGCGACTGAGTCGTGCAGGCGGCCGGCCGCGAACAGGGCAACCACCAGTCCGGCACAGTTGAGGCCAAGGATCACGACGAGCAGCCGCCGGGCCCAGTTCCGCAGGCGCCACAAGCCGATGCCGATGAGGAGCTGGATCAGCGCGAGCAGGAGCACCGCCAGGCCCGCCAGCGGCCCGTGCAGGAACCAGTCCAGGCCGGTACCCACGGTGATGGCATTGCTAACCCGGCCGGTGAAGACCAGCACGCCCGCGGCAATCTGCACCGCCGCCGAAGCGAAGTTCAGAACCGCCAGCAGGGTGATGCCGAGCGGACGATTCATCGCGTGTCCTGGCCGTACGGGCGACGGGCGCAAATGAGCGAGTAGCTCAGGTCGCCCGAGCGGTAGGCATCAAGGATCACGTCAATTCCGGCGACGAAATCACGCACGCTGCGCGGCAGCAGCGCCACCACGGCAGCGGCGGCGCGCGCGCGCTCCCGGCAGATCTCCCACGTCCGGACGACGCGCGCGGTGAGGTCTTCGACGCGCAGCAGGCGCAGTCCGGCGTCGGTGATTTGCAGTTCGTACCGCTGCGAGGTCAGCAGCTCGGGGCAGAGGAAAGCCTCGGCGACGGCGCGCACGCGCGGGCTGTCCATGTTTCCCGTCCAGGCCGCCAGCAGCAGCCTGCCTCCCGGCCGAAGGCTTGCGGCGGCGTTGCGAAAGTAGTCCGCCTTTCCGGTGAAGTGCTCGCTCGATTCCATCGTCCACACCAGGTCAAAGGCGGAGCGGGGAAAACTCCACGACTCGGCGTCGGCGACTTCGAAAGTGCACAGCGAGTCGAACCCGGCGCGCCGGGCGTTGTCGCGGGCAAGGCTGGCCTGTTTCTGGCTGAGTGTGAGCCCGTGCACGCGGCAGCCGTACCGTTGCGCCAGGTAGGCGGCCGTGCCGCCGTGTCCGCAGCCGACGTCGAGCACGTGCTCTGCCTTGGACAGGTCGAGCAGCGCGCAGCAGTGGTCGAGCAGCGCGATCTGCGCCTGCTCCGGCGATTCCGTGCCGGTATGGAACAGCCCGTGATGGATGTGGTCGCCCCAGAACGTCCGGTAGATGAGCGCCAGCGAATCGTAGTGCTCGCGGACTTGTTCGGCGGTGGCCATCAGCAGGCAAACCTCGCGGGAGAAAACGCGGTGATGTCGAGTTCCGTGGGCGTGCCGGCGATGACTTGCGCCAGCACCCGGGCCGTGACCGGCGCCAGCAGGATACCGTTGCGGAAGTGGCCGGTGGCGGCAAAATATCGGGGCAGCGATGTGGCGCCCAGGATCGGCAGCCCATCAGGCGTGCCGGGGCGCAGACCCGCCCACGCTTCCAGGATGCGCGCTTCGCCGAGCGACGGAACCAGGTTGGCCGCGGACTGGTGCATGCGCTGGATGACGGCGGGGTCGACGCGCTTGTCGAAACCGGCGTCTTCCACGGTGGCGCCGATCAGCACGCGGCCATCGCTGCGCGGCACAAGATAGATGTTTTCGCCGCGGATCGCATGCGTGAGCAAGCCGGGCGCGGCCACGCTGAGCATCTGGCCCTTCTTCGGCAAGGTGGGAAATGCAATGGGCGCAAGCTGACCTGCCCACGCGCCGCCGCAGTTCACAACCGATTGCGCGGCATAGAACGCCCGCGTGGTGCGCACGCCGGCTGCGCGTCCGCCCTGCGCTTCGACGCTCGTGACCTGGGCGCCGGAGGCAATCTCCACGCCGCGGCGCCGCGCCGCTGCCGCAGCCGCCGAAGAGAGCGCGCGATTGTCCACCGTCTGCTCTTCAAGAAAAACGGCCGGTCCGGACGTCGCCACCAGGCGCGGCTCCAGCTTGTGCAGTTCGTCGGCCGCAAGCTCGCGCGCCGCACACGGCGACGGTTCGCCGTGGCGGAAGAAAGCAATCGTGCCCTGGCGGCGGAAGTCCACGCGATGTCCCGATTCGTCTTCCAGTTCACGCACAAAGCCGGGATACAGGCGGGCCGAAGCGAAGCAGATTTCCTGCATTTCCGGCGGCGTTTCCGGATCGCAGAAGGCGAGCATGCCGGCGGCGGCGTGCGAAGACTCGCGCCCGGGCTCGCCGCGCTCGAGCAGCACCACGCTCGCGCCCTGGCGGCGCAGTTCAAGCGCCAGGGAGAGTCCGATGATGCCGCCGCCGATGATGGCCACGTCGTGAGCTTTCACACGAACGTCCTCAGGCGATTGTAAGTGCTGGCGCGGCCTGCGGACCCGCTTGCCGGAGTCGGGAGAGCTTACGGATTGCCGTCGCCGCGGACGTCGCTGGCGCGCGCCCCGTCATTGACCAGGCGCGAGTGCACCACCAGGCGCTCGGGCGCCGGACCGATGTAGTACGTGGGATAGCAGGTGATCAAAGTGAGCTCGGGATCACGCGTGGGCTTCAGCACCGAGACGTCGTCGGGATCAACAACCCGCTTGCCGGTTACGGCGTACTTGTACGTGTTGCCGCCGCGGCGCAGCTCGATGACGTCACCGCGGTCGAGCTCGTAGATGTGGCGAAAGAATGTGTCGCGATGTGCGGTGATGACGGCATTGCCGGGCTCGCCGGGCCAGGCGGTGGAAGAGACGTGTCCGGGGCCGATGAGAAGCTGCTTGCGTGATGTGCCGTCGACGACGACCGCATCAAGGTTGATCTTGGGGATGGAAAGCCGCGTGAGCGCGCGGGCGACGGGCATCGCTGTACTCGTCGCGGCCGAGGATTGCTGCTGCTCCTGCCATTCGCGCGCCAGCCGGTGCTGCTCGCGCAGCATGATTCCGTACTGGGCCGCTACATATAGCAGCAGCATTACGCCAATCGTCATGAGCGAGTACGGCAGGGCGAGGCGAAACGAAAGGCGAGAGAAGCGAGTTCGCAACTCGCGCGCGAGATCTGGGGCAGGCGGCAGCTGGGCAGGCATCTCCATGTCAGTCCCGATGCGGGCTTCGACTACCTGAGTTTTGATGCGGAATTCAGGGTCTCAGGCGGGCAGATCGCGCGGCGGGCTTAGCGCGTTTTGAGGGCGGAGGCGAGGCCGCCAACCAGCGCCCCAAAACCGATGATGGAGATCAACGGTAGCGGGCTGCTCGCGCCGGGCAGGTTGTCCTGCTGAGGCGGGCCGGCAGGAGAGCTGGCGTTCCGCACGTTGCTCGGCGGGCCGCCACTGCTGGCCGGGGCAGAAGCGCGCTCGGGCTGATCGGGCGCGGTGGTGAACTGGACCTCAGCGCGTGAACCTTGCACGGGGATGCGGTTGGCGTCCACCACTTCCACGGCGAGCGTGTGATTGCCGGCGGTGAGCCCGGTGAATTCGTACCGCGTGTCACGCGTGATGATGGGATCGCGCTCATCGAGGCGAAGCTGGAACTCCGGCGTGCTCGTGCCGGTGCTGCCCGCGCTCGCCAACACATACTGCACGGCGACGACGGACTGCGTCAGCTTCTGACCGGCCTGCGGCGCCAGGATCCGCACGCCCACAGGGGCCTGCGCCGTCTGCGCGGCGAGGACGACTGCGAGACCCAGGACGAGCGCAACCGCGACACAAAATCGCTTCATCAACTCAGTCTTTCCTTAGCAGCACCCGCACTCCACACCTGAGCACGCGGATGATACAAAATGGCCTCGCGACTCCGTGGCCAACACAGCTGCCGGGCCGGTGCTGCCCGGGCGTAAACAGCTGATTTCCTTCGACCACCAGAGCGCGGCAGGTTGCAAGATGCGCGCCGGGGAACGATCTCGTGTCATAACAAAGAGCAATTCAGTGGCCCAAAGCTGCTCGCGAAAGGAAGCGACGCGCGGCCCGCGCTCGCGTGAAATGCCGCGTCAGGCGCGGTCCCGAGCGGTCCGCGGCTTTGTCCAGGTGCTCTGATTATACGAATGGTGCCCAGCGCTGTCTGTGACCCGAAGACCTTAACCCGCTCTCGTTGCCTGGGCCGGCGGCGAAAATTGACACTCTGCCGTTTCTGCTGAACAATGAGCGGCAACTCACAACAGGAAGGCAAAACCAGATGGACCAGGAACCAAACGTGGAATCCGTCTCTTACGAAGAAGAGCCGCGGGCCGAAAGCGGCGGCGCCATGCGCAAGGTGCTGCTGGTGGTGGGGGTGCTCTATGTAGCCGCCTCGCTCTACCTGTTGTTTGAGACGCGCAGCTCGCTGGAGAAAGCCCAGCAACAGCAGGCCGCCACCGAGGCGCAAGTGAAGGCGTTGGCCGACCGTGTCACCGCCACCCGCAGCGAATTGAAGGCCGACTCGCAGGCGCTGGCCGAGCAGATCGGCATGACGCAGAAAGACCTCGCCAGCCGCGCCGCCGCCCTCCAGCGGCAGCAGCGCGAGGCCGAGAGCCGCCTCTCAGCCGAGACCAAGCAGCAGTTGAGCAGCGTGACCGGTGAAGTGGCCGGCGTGAAAACGGACGTCGGCAATGTGAAGACCGACGTCGCTGCGACCAAGGCCGACCTGGAGTCGGCGAAGGCGAAGCTGGAGCGCGCCATCGGCGACCTCGGCATTCAGAGCGGCCTGATTGCCCACACGCGCGACGAGCTGGAAATCTTGAAGCATCGGGGCGACAGGAATTACTACGAGTTCAACCTGGCAAAGAACAGCAAGTCGGCCACGCCGGTCGGGACCATCAGCCTGCAGTTGAAGAAGACCGACCCAAAGAAGGGCAGGTACACCTTGAACGTGCTGGCCGACGATCGCACCATTGAGAAGAAGGACCGCAACCTGAACGAGCCGATCCAGTTTTATTCAGGACGCGACCGCCAGCTCTACGAGATCGTGGTCTTCACCATCGACAAGGACAAGGTCGCCGGCTACCTGAGCACGCCGAAGGGTTCGCCAACGCCGATTGAGACGGGAAGGAATTAACGTCGGACCGCTGAGGCGCGGAGAAACCGACGGCACAAGGCAAGGAGCGCTTCACAGCGCGGTTTTGCCTGTGCCTTTTACTTTTTCCTTTGCCTTCTCGCTCCGCGCCTCCGGGTCTGCGCGGTGCGGTCATTTTTTCTCGGCAAAGCTGATCGCCCGCTCATCATACGGCTCCACGCTGACCGTCAGTGACTGGCGGGCATCGAAGTCCTGCTTACTCACGGGAAATGCAACGATCATCGTGCCGGTCACCGCTTTTCCCGGTTGGACCTGCGTTTCCGGCTTCAGCGCCTCGCCGGCGTGGGCGCGCAGGTCGGGGAAACCCTGGAAGTAGCGCTCATAGTCGACGGCGCTGGCCGGCTCGTCGGTTGATTCCTTGCCGCCAGCCTTGAGTGTCGCTTTCAGGTTCTTCACGTACAGCAGCTTCTTCGAATCGTTGCGTACCGTCACCTGGATGGCGGCGAGGACGTTTGCCTTGTCGGCGGTTTCCACCGCGAAGACCTGGTCCACCGTGCCGGAAGCTACCGGCTGGTAGCGGGTGAACCAGCTCACGACGGCCACCAGGATGAGGAAAATGCCGATGCCCACCGCCACGATCCGCAACGGCGGCAGCGTCCACCTGGCGCGGTCCATTTCCTCGGTCATGGGAATGTGGCCGAAGTCGGGAGGCGGCGCCTCCTGCCTGGGTGGCTGCTTCGTCGCCGGGGTTCGATTCTGCTTGGCCGGTTCTGCCATGTCGTCCTCCGATGTGCCTGAATAGATGCTCGTTACGCAGCCCGTGCTGGCAGCCCGTTCCCGCGTTAGCGCCGCAAAGAACACGGCGCGGAACACGGGGCGCCGCGCCTTGTTCGCCGCCTACCAGTGGTGCTTCATGGCGCGGGCGAAATCAGCGGCCGAGCGCGTGTTCAGCACGTCGGCCGGCGTGAGCCACGCGCGCCGTGCCTGCAGGATGCCGTAGCTGATTTTCTCCATGTGCGAGGTATGGTGGGAGTCCGTGTTGATCACGATTTTCACGCCGCGCTCCCGCGCCAGCCGCAGGTGCCGGTCGCACAAGTCGAGCCGGTCGGGATACGCGTTCTGCTCCATCGCGACCTTGTGCTGCGCCGCCGCCTTCAGCACCGCCTCGAGGTCATAGGCATAGCCGTCGCGCCGCAGCAGAATGCGTCCGGTCGGATGCCCGATGATGCTCACGTTCTTGTTGCTGATTGCGCGCAGCAGGCGGTCGGTCATCTGCTGCGGGTCTTGTTGAAACATGGAGTGCACGCTGGCAATGACCACGTCCATCTGCTCGAGCACGGAATCGGACAGGTCGAGGGCGCCGTCGGCAAGAATGTCTACCTCGATCCCGGCGAAGACGGTAATGCCGCTGACCTTCTTCGCCGCCTCGCGGATGCGCTGGATGTGCTGCTCGGCACGCTTGTCGTCGAGGCCATTCGCGAAAGCCAGGTTCTTCGAATGATCGGTGATGGCGATGTATTTGTAACCGCGCTCACGGGCCGCCTCAGCCATTTCTTCGATCGTGTTGCGGCCGTCGGTCTCGACGGTGTGCATGTGCACGTCGCCCTGGATGTCGCCCCGCGTGACCAGATGCGGCAGGCGATGCTCGGCAGCAGCTTCGATCTCGCCGGTGGCCTCGCGCAGCTCGGGCGCAATGTAGTCGAGTCCCAGCTTGGCGTAGATCTCTTCTTCGGTGCGGCCGGCGGCGCGCTGGGCGGGATTGCCGCGAGGCAGTTTCCGCCTGGACTCGCCGTTGTCGCCGTCGTTTTCCTTGACTGCGGCGTCTTTCGGGGCTCCGGGCGGCAGCTTGTCGAGTCCGTACTCGCTGAGCGTGTAGCCCATCTTGAGCGCGCGCTGGCGCAGCGCCACGTTGTGCTGCTTGGAGCCGGTGAAATACTGGAGCGCCGCGCCGAACGATTCGGGCGGAAGCAGGCGCACGTCAACCTGCATGCCGCCACGCAAGCGGAAGCTGACTTTGTTTTCGCCGCGCAGCAGTACGTCGAGAATGCCCGGCATGGCGAGGATGCGGTCAATCACCGCCTCGCGCTGCGCGACGTTCGAGGCGAGCGGGCCGGTGACAAGCACGTCGAGGTCGCCCACGGTCTCCCGGCCGCGGCGCAGTGAGCCGGCGGGCGTGACCTTCTCCACCCCCGGCATGCCTGCGATTTGCGCGATTAGCCTTTGGGCGGTGCGGTCGGCCTCGTCGAGCAGGTAGCGCCCGGCGATGCGCCGGTAATCCTGGATCGCCTTCAGGATCTTCTGCTCTTGTTTCTCGCCCATGCGCGGCAGCTCGCGCAGCTTGCCCTCGCGGGCGAGCTTTTCCACGCCCTCGATGTCGCAGATCTTGTGCGCGCTCCAGAGCATGGCAATCGTCTTCGGGCCGAGGCCGGAAATTTTCAGCAGCTCGAGCATGCTGGGCCGGTACTTGTCCAGCAGGGAAGCGTGCAGGCTCGATTTTCCGTCACGAAAGATTTCCTGCAGATGGCCGCACATGCCCTTGCCGATCCCGGGAATCTCCAGCAGCTTCTTGGGATCGCTGATCAGATCGGAGATGGGCTGCGGCAGCGCCTCGATGGCCTCGGCCGCCCGCCGGTAGCTGCGAATGCGGAACGAGTCGTCGCCGTTGATCTCCATCAGGTCGGCGGTTTCGTGGAAGATGCTGGCCACCGCCTTGTTGTCGAGCGGGCGGGCAGGCATGGCCGGCGGCGCAGCTGGCTCTGCAACAGCAGCGTTCGCGGCTTTGACGGTAGCGGCCTTCTTCTTCGGCATGCGCGTGGTGGCCAACAGCACATTTTAACTGCCACGGCAAACGAGCCCGTCCGTCCGTCAATCAACCACAGCGCGGCAACTGTTCGACTGACAGACTGAACGACTGGGAAAACAAAACCCAGCCGAGCGGCTGGGTTGGGAGGTGAAATTGGGAACGGTCAGGAAACCTTGGTGACCTGGTCGGCCTGCGGGCCCTTTTGGCCCTGAACGATCTCAAACTCAACATCATCGCCTTCTTGCAGGCTCTTGTAACCCTCACTGCTGATTGCGCTGTAGTGGACGAAAACATCGGGCCCGTCGTCTCTCCCGATGAATCCGAAGCCTTTGGCGTTATTGAACCACTTCACTTTTCCCCGCATACGAGCCACGTGCTCTTTCCTCCGAACTTGCCGGGCTGCCGCGCGTGCGACAACCGCGGCCGGGACTGCCTCAAGCGGGCCGGGCCAGAGGGTTAGCACTCACCGAGCTGATGCTGCCTACCGGGAAGGCCTGTTTGCTGCTGAGCAACTATTGTTGAACGCATCGCGCAGTGTTGTCAACATGGTTAACTACTTGAACACGGCTCTGGACGGGCATTTCCGAGGAAATCAACATGCCAGCGACGGACGAGTCCGGGAGGTCAGGGAAAGGCGAACGGCAGAAGGCAGACGGCAAAAGCGCCCGGCAGTGTTTCCCTTTGCCTTTTTACTTTTTCCTTTTGCCTTGCTTTGCCGCCAGCCAGAGGACGGCCGCGATCGTCTTGGCATCCTGGATGCGGTGTGCCATGACCAAGCGGACAGCATGGCGCAGCGGAAAGAAGCGCTTGGAGATGAATTCGTCCTCCTCTGGCGACGCCTTTCCACGGCGCAGCCCGGTGGCCATGTAAACGGCCATGGTCTCGTCGAGGAACCCCGGACTCACCCAGAAGCGCAGGGCAAGCTGCCAGTGCGCGGCGGTGTAGCCGGTTTCTTCCAGCAACTCGCGGCGGGCGCCGGCGAGCTCGCCCTCACCCGGATCGATGCGCCCGGCCGGCAGCTCCCATAGGCGTGCCTGGGCTGCGTAGCGATACTGGCGCGCGAGAAGAATGCGCGGCTCGCGGCCAGTGTCGTCCACCGGCATGATGACCACCGAGCCCGGATGCCGGATGATGTCGCGCCGCACCACAACGCCGCCCGGTTCGAGGACGCGGTCGGAGACGACGTAGAAGATTGGGCCGCGAAAGACAGTGGTGGACTTGAGCACGCGAACAGGGCGGGAGCGGGTTGGCTTCTCGGGCATTGAGTTCACAGTTTACAGTCCACGGTCCACGGCAAACCGTCGTTCGAGACGAGGACTCGGACTGTGAACTGTAGACTGTGAACTGTAAACTCCGGGAACCGTGAAGTTGGAAGCTAAACCAACGATCGCCATCATCGGCCCCGGCGCCCTGGGCAGCACAATGGCCGTGGCGCTGCGCGGCGCGGGATATCGTGTGCCGGAGATCGTGACGCGCTCGGCGCCGACGAACAGCGCCCGCCAGTTGGGCCGGCGCGTCGGCGCGAGCGCCGTGCCGCTCGCCGATGCCGCGCTCGACGCAGAGATCATCTGGTTGGCAGTGCCCGACGATGCCATCGCGGCGTTGGCGCGCAGGTTGGCGCGCCGCGCGGGATGGAACGGGAAGATCGTTTTGCACTCCAGCGGCGCGCTCTCCAGCGAGCTGCTGTCGCCCCTCCGGCGTCGCGGCGCCGCCGTAGGCACGGTGCATCCCATGATGACCTTCGTACGCGGCGCGCGGCTGTCGGCAGCCATCATGCGCGGCGTCTGGCTCGGCGTGGAGGGCGATCCCGCCGCCGTCCGGCTGGCGAAGAACATCGCGCGTGACCTGGGCGGCCAGGTCCTTACCATCGGCAAACGGGACAAGGCGCTCTACCACGCCATCGGATCGTTCAGCTCGCCCATGATCGTGGCGACGCTCACTATTGCCGAGCGGCTGGCACGGGCATCGGGAATTTCGCCGCGCGCGGCGCGCGGCCTGATTGTGCCCATCCTGCGCCGCACGGTAGAGAACTACGAAAAGCACGGAGCAGCGGCTGCGTTCAGCGGACCCCTGATGCGCGGTGACGTGACCACGATCGCGGCGCACGTCAAGGCGCTGCGGCGCGTGCCCGGCGCGCTGGAGGCGTATCGGGCGCTGGTGCGGGCCGCGATGCGCGAGTTGCCGGTGAGGAAGCGCGGAAGGATCGGGAGACTGCTTGGGTGATTCCGCACTCAGCAATTGGCGCTTGGCGCTTGGCCCCCTGACGGATGCGATCGGCGGTCAACGCTGAAGGGCCGAGTGCCAACGGCCAAACGCTAAGTGCTGAGCGCGAAGCGCGAGAACCTCACTTCCCGAACAAGTGCCCCATCTTCTCCTTCTTTGTCTTCAAATAGTTCTCCACGTGCGAGTGGGGCTCGACTTCGCAGGGTACGCGCTCGGTCACGCGGATGCCGGCGCGCTCCAGCGCCGCAACCTTTTCGGGATTGTTCGAGATGAGCCGCACCTCGCGCACGCCCAGCGCCTGCAGCACCGCACCTGGGAGTTGGTATTCGCGGTGGTCGGCGGCAAAGCCGAGCTCCTGGTTGGCTTCCACCGTGTCGAGGCCGCGGTCCTGCAGTTCGTACGCCTGGAGCTTGGCCATCAGTCCGATGCCGCGTCCCTCCTGCTGCTCGTAGACGAGTACGCCTGAGCCGTGGGCTGCGATCATGGCGAGCGCCATCTCCAGTTGCTGGCGGCAATCGCAGCGCAGCGAGCCGAAGACGTCGCCGGTGAGGCACTGCGAATGAATGCGCACGAGCGCGGGCGACGACGTAACGTCGCCCATGACCAGCGCGACGGCCGTTTCCGGCGTCCCTTTGGCGTCGGGAGCGCCCTCAAAGCCGGACAGGCGGAAGCGTCCCCAGCGCGTGGGGAAGTCGGCTTCGGCGACTTTGCGGGCCGTCGCGTTCATTGTGGTGGCTGGCTTCGACGCCATTCTCATGATTATAGCCGCGCGAGTGCGGTTCCCAATTTCGCGCTGCCGCTGCTAAAATCAATTCGTCCCAGATCAGCGCAGTGGGGCTATAGCTCAGCTGGGAGAGCGCATCGTTCGCAACGATGAGGTCGTCGGTTCGATCCCGACTAGCTCCACCAATCCTTACCGTGATCGGCCGGGTGCTACGAGTTCCCTGGCAAGAAGCGCCCGGGTTTTCGCCTGCGGCCTCCCGCTTCACTCACGCCCGCCGAACGGCTCAAGTTCGGTCCCGACCAGCTCCGCCAGATTTCCTCCCAACCCTGGTTCTCGCCGCGGTGTTCTTCATCACCTCGTTGGCAAACGCGCAAACTGCGTCCTCCGGTCCGGCTCCGTCGATTGTTCCTGACACGTTGCCTCCGCCCTTGGTGGGCAAGCTGGTGATGTTTCAACTCCGCGCCCCCGGGCTGGCGACGCCGCTGCAGTGGCGCATTGTTACGGGACAGCTCCCGGCAGGACTGCAACTGGATCGAGATGGATATCTCCACGGCATACCGGCGGCGACCGGAGACTACGCATTCACGGTTGAGGCGATGAGTGTGAGCTCAAGGGCCGCCGCTCGCCGGGACTATCGCGTTCGCGTAAATCGCCCGCTCGCGGTGCGCTGGACGCGGCCGCCTGCCGTGAATGGACGCGAGATAGGAGGCGAGATCGTGGTGGCGAACTTCAGTGAGTACGACATGGACTTGACCGTAATCATTGTCAGCGTGAACCAGATTGGGCGCGCTACTACGCTCGGGTACCAGCACTTCAACTTCGCTCGGGCGGCATCGGCCGAGCGCCCGACCGAGCAGGTGATTCCGTTCAGCGGCTCGCCGGGAGGCGGCGTGTATGTGGTCCACGCCGACGCAGTGGGCGAGGTGCGAGGCGTCAGGGCGATTTACCGGGACCGGATCGAGTCGCCGAAGCTGAGCATCACCGTCGTGCCCTGAGCGCCGCGCGCTCAGGGCCGCTGAAGCAAGAAACGAACTGAAGGGCCATGCTGAGCGAAGGCCGGCGCAAGCGCAGTCGAAGCATCCCTGCTTCCACCACGGACCGTGGTCAGGCAGGGATCGTTCGACCCGCGCTCTGCGCTCGCTCAGGATGACGTCAAAGCGAAGCGGCCCCCCTCAGTACGCTCCCGTTGCCTCGTGCAGCCGCAGCTTTTCCTGGTCGCGATCCAGGTACGGGATTCCCTTTTCCATCCAATCGGGTTTCGGCGCGCCCTTCAAGTAATAGTCGAAGAACTGCTGGAGGCGAACCGTGTAGTCCTTCTGGTTGGGACGGCGGCGCAGCCCGTGCGGCTCGCCGTTGTAGGTGAACATGTAAACCTCTTTGCCCAGGCGGCGCAGGGCGAGGTAGTACTCAATGCCCTGGTACCACGGCACGGCGTCGTCGGAGTCGTTGTGCAGCATCAGGATGGGGGTGCGCACGCGGTCGGCCCAGAAGACCGGCGAGTTCTCCACGAACAGCATGGGCCGCTCCCACAGCGTGCCGCCGATGCGGCTCTGCGAGTGCTCGTACTGGAACTGCCGGGGCAGGCCCGGGCCCCAGCGGATGCCGTCGTAGGCGCTGGTCATGTTCGAGACGGGCGCGCCCGCGGCCACGGCGCGAAAGCGGTTGGTCTGCGTGATCATGTACGCGATCTGGTATCCGCCCCAACTGTGGCCCTGGATGCCGATGGCTTTTTCGTCCACGAAGCCGCGCGCCACGACCGCATCGATGGCCGGCAGCACGCACTTGAGCGCGCTCTGCCCCGGCTGTCCGATGGTGTAGACGATGTCGGGCATCAGCACCAGGTAGCCGTTGCTCACGAAGAACGTGGTGTTGATGCGGTGCGTGGGCCGCGGCGTGATGAAGTCGTGGAAGTTTTGCGAGAGCTTTTCGTAGATGTACACCAGCAGCGGATACTTCTTGCCGGGATCGAAGTTCTCCGGCTTGAACAGAATCCCGCTCAGCAGCACGCCGTCGGCGTTGCGGTAGTGGATGAGTTCTTCCGAGCCCCACGTGAACTGCGCCTTTTCCGGATTGGCGTTCGTCACTGTTTCAAGTTTTGAAAAAGCCGGATCCGTGATCTTGACGTCGGGGAACTGCGTGAAGCTGGCTTCGGTGACCATCACGACGTCGGCGTTCTTCGCCTGCGTAGGCGCGCCGTAGGCGTGCGCCGTCATGATGAGCTGCTTGGGCGGGTCGGTCGCGTCCAGCGTGGTGCGGAAGAAGCCCTGGTCGCGCGAGTCTTTGTTCACGGCCTTCAGCGTGAGGGGCTTCGAACCGTCAACCCAGCGCGAATCCGGATCGCGGGGATCGTTGTTCAGCCGCACCCAGCGGAACTCGGTGTGCGTCTTGCGGCCCGCACCCAGCGTGATGTTTTTCGCCGATGAGCCGTCGGGCGCAACGCGCCAGACGTCGAACTCGTCGTAGAGCAGCACCCACTTGCCGTCGCGCGTCCAGTTGGCACGCGCGTAGGGCGGCGGCAGCTCGGGCGTGTCGTTGTCCTCACGCCAGAAGTTCACGCCCAGGTTGGCGGTGAGCGTTGTGAGCTTGCCGTCGGGCACAGCGGCGGTGATCCAGTCCTTGCCGTTGTAGTAGAGCGTGTACTTGCCGCTCGGCGACCAGGCGACCTGGCCGATGTGTTTCCTGGCAAGCAGCTTGCGCTCGCCGGTGAGCGTGTTGACCAGGTACGAGTCTACGTAGCGGGTGTCGTACTCGATCATGCGGCGATACTCGCGGTCGTCGCCGCCGATGCCCCACAGTCCGTCGTCGCTGGGCGTCAGCTCGGGCATGGTGCGGTCGGCGAGCTGCACCATCTTCTTTTCTGCGAAGTGATAGACGCAGCGGAACGTGCGCGTGCGCTCCACTTCGGCGCGGACCTTCTGCATCGGCTGGATGTAGTCGTCCTTGTAATGCCACAGGTCAACCGAGACCTTGTCGTCGTCGGGCAGGTCAACCGGCTTTTCTTCCGCGGCGGCGGGAGCGCATCCGAAGAAAACGTGCTTGCCGTCGCGGCTGAAGCTGATGGCGCCGCGGTCGCTGATGACGCATTTGTCGCGAAAACCGGGATCGGCCGAGGAAACCAGTTCGACCGGCGCGGCGGCGGCGCGCTGCCAGCCGTAGAGCTTGAGCCTGGGCGAGCGCGACGCGGCGTCGTCTTTGTCGGAAAGGAAGGCGATCTGCGTCTGGTCTTCGTCCCAGGTGACGCGCCGATACTTGCCTTTGCCCGCGAGCAGCGGGCGCGGGGCGCCGCCACTGCGTGTCTCTACGATGTAAACGCCGTTGGTCTCCGGCGACTTGCGCGACGACACCGCATAGACCAGCAGCGCGCCGTCCTTCGAAAGGCTGTACTCGAGCACGTCGGCCAGCGTGCGCTCCCCGCCATTGCTCAGGTCGCGCAGGACAAGTTCGGAGCCGAACTCGGGACGATCGCCGCGTCCACGGGGCGCGCCGCCGGCCGGCTCGGAACCGGGCCCCGGACCTGCGCCGGGGACGGCAGTGCCGGCGCCGGCTTCAGGCGCGCCTTCTTCACTGCGTCCCTCGGTCGCGCCGCGGCCGGCGGGCGCCTCATCCGGCTCGCGCAAGTACGCGAGCACGGCGCCGGACTTCTCGGGCGTGGCAAAACTTTTCACCCGATCCACGCGCACCGCTTCGCCCGTCGCCAGGTTCACGATCACCATGCCGCCCTTGGGCATCTGGTCCGGGCGCTTGCGGGCCTTCTTCGCGGCGGCGACGTCGGCATGCTTCGCAAACGTGGACACAGCCACGTAGCTTCCGTCGGGCGCGAAGGCGATGGAGATATTGCGAGCCTGCGGTTGTCCCGCCTCGGGCCCGAGCTCAGCCTGATTCACCGGCGGCGGCTCAGGACGCTCGCCTGCCGGCTGCCGCCACTCGGCCTTCGTTAGCAGGTTGCGGACGACGATCTCGCCGTCGCCCTCCTGTGGGAACAGGCCGTAGACGAGGAACTTGCCGTCGGCTGAAAGGGTGGGCGTAACGATGTCGCGCCAGGCGTCGAAGTCACGATGCGTAAGCGGGCGCTTGGCCTGCGCGAGCGCAAAAGAGGAGACCAGGACAAGCACGGCCAGGACAGCAGCCGCGCGAAACCACCGGGCAGATGAAGTGTTCATGGCGCGTGGAGTTTATTGCAGGTACTTGGTAGCGGTAAAGATTTAGGTTCCGTTGGAGGAAAGCAAAGCTAACCACAAGGGACACGAAGGAAGCACAAAGGCCACGAAGGAGACTCGAAGCCCAAAACTTGTCATCCCGAGCCAGCGAAGGACCTGCATTGACGGCTTGCCAAACCAACGCTGTTCAGGTGAACCCGGACGGCCACGCCACTCATGCCCGTGCGGACGCGGGCGGCTTCGCCCGCAAGACGGCGCCATCACTAATGTTGGGGCAGGGCCGTCCGGCACCACTCCAGCAACTTCCTGAACGCGGCCCCACGGTGGCTGTAGCGCGCCTTCTCTTCGGCGGAGAGTTCGGCGAAGGTCTTGCCGATCGCCGGTAAGAAGAACAACGGGTCGTAGCCGAAGCCGCCCGAGCCGCGCGGCGCGCGCAGGATCACGCCCGCCGCTTCGCCTCGAAACGTCGCCAGCGTCCTGCCGTCGCGGGCGGCGGCGAGCACGCAGACAAAGCGCGCCGTGCGCCGCTCGTCAGCCACGTCATCGAGATCGCGCAGCAGGCGCGCGTTGTTGTCGGCGTCATGGGTGTTGCCGGCCGACGAGAGGTCCACGACGCCGGCGGCGTAGTCGGCGTAGCGCGCCGAGTGCACGCCGGGTTTGCCGCCGAGCGGGTCTGCCTCCAGGCCGGAGTCGTCGGCGACGACAATCTCGCCCGGCGCAAACCGGCTGTAGTGCTCAGCCTTCTTGCGCGCGTTGCCTTCAAACGCGGGCGCGTCTTCGATGATGCCGGGCAGGGCAGCGAAGCCGGGCAGCGCGAGAACTTCCACGCACGGTCCCGTGGCGGCCCCGGCGAAATCGCGCAGCTTGCCGGGATTCGAGGTGGCGATGAGAAGGCGCATGCAAGTATGAAGTACGATTCGCGATTTACGAAGGACGCACCCGAACAGCTCGCGACGAAGCCACTTCACAAATCGTACTTCGTAAATCGTACTTCTCGCGCGAAACTATTTCCCGGACCGCGAATCCAATCCCGCGGAGCAATCCATGTTTAGCGGCGTATTCAGCGGAAACGAACGCAGGCAACTGGAAGCCAAGATGAAGGCCGCGGGCCGGCTGCCGCCCAACCAGGCGCTGACGCTCAAGTGGCCCGTTCTGCACTACGGTTCGGTGCCCCACTTCGATCCGGCGCGATGGGACCTGAAGTTGTTCGGCGCAGTGGAATCGCCGCTGCGTTTCACCTGGGACGAGTTCAACCGCCTGCCGCGCGTTCGCGTGACCAGCGACTTCCATTGCGTTACGCGCTGGAGCCGCTTCGACAATCATTGGGAAGGCGTGGCGTTTCGCGAGTTGCTCAAGCGGATGAAGCCGAAGCCGGGCGCGAAATACGTCCTCATCCACGGCGAGCAGGGATACACCGCCAACGTCCCGCTGGCCGATCTCGACCGCGACAACGTGCTGCTTGCCACGCACCACGACGGCTCTCCGCTCACCGCCGAGCACGGTGGCCCGCTGCGGCTGATCGTGCCGCATCTGTACGCGTGGAAGTCGGTGAAATGGCTGCGCGGCTTCGAATTCCAGGAGCAGGAGCACGCCGGATTCTGGGAGCGCAACGGTTACCACATCTACGGCGACCCGTTTAAGGAGCAGAGGTTCGATACGGACTGAAAACCGGCCACGAGCGCTCAGCAATTGGTATTTGGCCCCTGTGCCTCCCGGTGGAAACTGGACGGCCAATGCCAACTGCTAAATGCCAAGTGCCGGGGACGATGAACGTCGCCGAACGGACCTACTTCACAATCGCGTTATACCCATCGCCCGCCAGCCGGTCTTTCATCGCGGCGGCGTCTTTGCGATCGGGGAACGGGCCCACTTGCACGTGGAAGAGCCTGTCGTTGGAATCGGGAACGGTGAAGACGGGATAGTTCTTCTTGCGCAGGGCGGCGGCCAGCGCGTCCGCATCGTCGCGCTTGGTCACGGCGGCAATCTGCACAACGAATCCTGAAACCGGCGTCGCCGACGAAGCGGCCGGGCGCGGCGTCTCGCGCTCGGCTGGTTTCGGCGGACTCACAGCAGAAGCAGCGGCTGAAGCGGCTTCCGCCGGTTTCTCCGGCGCGTTCCGGTAGAAGGCGAGCTCGTCGGAGGTGGAAGGCTTCTCGCACGGCGCCGTGGCGCACTCGCTGGACGGTTCAGCAGCCGAGCGCGTGGCCGCGGGCTTGCCGCCAGCCACCACCGCCGGCGCAGGCGCGCTCGCGGGCGCGACGGCGGCTTCGGCCACGCCGTGCGGTGAGCTGCGGCCCAGAGTGAATCCCAGGCCGAAGAAGACGGCGCACACTACGACGAGTCCAAAGAAGAGGACGAGCAGGCGGCCCGTCCCCAGCATGATTTCCGTGTCCTGTGCTTCACGCATGAAGGCTCCAGAGTCGCTATCGGCTATCGGCCCGCAGCTCTCGCGACACGAGCGCAAGCTCGCCCTGCGGTGCGGCCGCCACTCGGGACCCAGTCATGCGGGTCTCCGAATTCAAGCCGGAAGCCGACAGCGCCATTATGTGCCGGAACCTCAGCCTTGCGAATGGCCTACCTGTTGACCAATCAGCTTCTGGATGCCGCTCAGGATATCGATCGGCAGGGGGAAGACGATGGTGGTGTTTTTCTCCACCCCGATCTCGGTCAGTGTTTGCAGGTAGCGCAGTTGGATGGACGTGGGTTGCGTGGCCAGCAGTTGCGCGGCCTCGACCAGGCGCTGCGCCGCGGCGTACTCGCCTTCCGCGTGGATGATCTTGGCGCGCTTCTCGCGCTCGGCTTCGGCCTGCTTGGCCATGGCGCGCAGCATGCTCTCGGGCATGTCGACCTGCTTCACTTCCACGGTGGTGACCTTCACGCCCCAGGGATCGGTGTGCTGGTCGAGGATGCTTTGCAGGCGGAGGTTGATCTTGTCGCGGTGCGCGAGCAACTCGTCGAGCTCCACTTCGCCGAGCACGGAGCGCAGCGTGGTCTGCGCGAATTGCGACGTCTGGTAGCGGTAGTTGTCCACCGTGACCACGGCGCGCACGGGATCGCTGACCTTGAGGAAGATGACCGCGTTCACCTTCAGGGTAACGTTGTCGCGCGTGATGATGTCCTGCGGCGGGACTTCGAACGCCTCCTGCTGCAGCGACACGCGGCGGATGCGGTCCACCGGCTTGAATACGAAGATGATGCCCGGACCCTTCGGCCGGCCGAGCACGCGTCCGAAGCGCAGGATCACGCCGCGCTCCCACTCGTTCAGGATCTTGATGCAGCTCAGCAGGTAGACAACGACGATAGTGACGATGATCGCGGTAGACGGCACGGGCAGCCTCCTGTTGCGGTGAGCGCGGGAATTCTAACCGCTGCCGGCCACTGGCTGCTAGCTGCCGGGCGAACAACGAAGCCACCAAGCCGGATTGAAGCCAGAAGCAAGCAGCCAGTGCCAGGAGCTAGTTCTTGGCCGGTTCCACGTGCAACAGCAGCCCCTCGACCTCACGCACGCGCACCGGCTCGCCTACGCCGATGGCGACCGGCGAGACGGCGTTCCACAACTCGCCCTGGATGAAGACTTTTCCTTCTGGACTGAGCGGCGAGCGCGCCACGCCTACTGCGCCGACCAGGCCTTCGATGCCGGTCATGCTTTTCTTGCGCCTCGCCTGCACAACCAGCGCCATCAGGAACATGGTGATCGCGCCCAGCGGAACGCTGACCGCCAGCGCGGTGGAGAGGTGCACGCGCATCGCGGGAATAGGCCCGTCAACCAGCAATAGGCCGCCGAGCGTGAGCGCCACAATGCCGCCGAGTCCCAGCACGCCGTGCGCGCTGTACTTGGCCTCGAGCGCGAAAAACGTGAACCCGAGCAGGATGAGCGCCACCGCCGCATAGTTGGTGGGCAGAATGTTCAGTGCGAACACCGCCAGCAGGATGAAGATGAAGCCGACCACGCCAGGCACGACGGCGCCGGGATGATTGAACTCGGCGTAGAGCGCCAGCATGCCCACGGCCAGCAGCACGAAGGCGACGTTTGGATCCATGATGAAGCTGAGGATGCGCTGCTTCAGCGAGTAGGGAACTTCGTGCACCGGTTTGCCGGCGAGGTGGAGAGTCACCTTGTTGCCGTCGAAGCGCGTTACCGTGCGCCCATCGAGCTGGCGGAAAAGGTCCTCGCGGTCGCGCGCGACCACGTCGATCAGGTGCTGCTGCATTGCTTCCTGGTCAGTGAAGGATTTCGACTGCCGCACGGCGCTCTCGGCGGCCTGGCTGTTGCGCCCGCGCTTGCTGGTGTAGGAGCGCATGAAGGCGGCGGCATCATTCTCCATTTTCTCCTTCATCACGGGATCGAGCTTGTCCCCGCCGCCGATGGTCACCGGGTGCGCCGCTCCGGTGTTGGTGCCGGGCGCCATCGCGGCGACGTCGGCTGCCTCGAGGATGAAGAAGCCGGCGCTGGCGGCGCGCGCCCCCGTCGGCGCCACGTAAACAACCACCGGCGCCGGCGAGGAGAGAACCTTGCTCACGATGGAACGCGTGGAGTCCACCAGTCCGCCGGGCGTGGAAAGTTCGATGAGCACGGCGTCGGCGTGATTGTTGCGGGCGTAATCGATGGCGCGGCCGATCACCTCGTCGCTGATGGGATGGATCATGTCGTCAATCGTCACCTTGACGACTTGCGCCGCCGCCGGCGCGCACAGCAGCAGCGCCCACACGAGGACGCAGGCGTGGAGACCTGGCTTGCTGCGTCTCCCCCGCGGTTCCCGGCGATGGACCAACCCAGCGTTCATGGCTGTGGCGTGGCCGCGGATGCGGCGCCCTGGCGCGCGGCGACGGCGCGCTGCAAAGTGAGCGCAGCCGCGTTGGCCGGCTCCAGTTCGAGCGCGCGCGCCACGTTCGCGGCGGCTTCGTCTGTCCTATTGTCGCGCAAATCGAGGCGGGCGAGGATGAGATACGCTTCCGCCGAAGGCTGCAGCCGCACCGCCGCCAGAGCTTCGCTGCGCGAGCGCGCCGCGTCCGACTTTTCCAGGGCCGCCGCCCAGCCCAGGTGCGCCGCGGCGTTGGCCGGGTTGAGCATCACTGCCTCGCGGAACTGCTGCTCGGCCTCGAGCAGGAATCCGTCGGCCAGGAACTGGCGCCCGCGCTCCACGTGGAAGGCGGCGTGGGTCGCCGGATCGGTTCGTGCCATGCGGGCTTCGGCGGCGTTCTGCATCTCGAGCGCCATCTGCCGGAAGGAAACCTCGTCGTAGTTGCGCTTGATGCGCTCCAGCGGCACGCGCGAGCCGGCCGCGGCCGGTTCCGGGCCGCGGATCGAGCTGAGCGAATCCAAAAAAGCCTTGGCCTCGCTGTCTCCCGGACGCCGCGCCAGCGCCTCGCGCAGTTGCCGCGACGCTCCGGCCGTATCGCCGTTGCGGAACAGCGCGACCGCGAGGTTGAAGCGATAGTCCGGGTCGTTCGGATCGGCCTGAACAGCCTTCTGGAAGTAGTCGAGCGCCGCGGCGTGTTTGCCGCGTCGCGAGGTCACCACGCCCAGGTTATTGCAGACTTCGGTGAGCGGCAGCCGCGCGGCAACGGTGGTGAATGCAGCTTCGGCCTTGTCGAACGCGCCCAGGTAGTAGTCGGCCAGGCCCTCGAAGAATGCCGCTTCGCCGGCCTGAGGAGCCGTGCGCGGCGTCTTCGCCAGCCAGAGCGCGGCGTTCTCGTAATCGCGGCCGGCGAAGTACGCCTTCCCGAGCTGGAGAATGGCCGCCGTGTAGCCCGCATTGAGCCGCACCGCTTCGCGCAGATAGCGCAGCTTCTGCGCGCGTTCGGTGGCGGTCACGCCGCGGACGTAGTTCTCCAACGCGTCCAGCCGGATGGGCGCTGCCGCCGCCACAAACGAATTCTTGGCGGCGAGCGTTTCCGGTTCGAGGACACGGAGCACGTTCCACGCCAGGGCGCTCTGCACTTCCAGAATGTTGAGCAGCGGGCCAGTCTCGGTCGCCGGCGGAAAAAGCCGCATGCCCTTGATGGCGAGCACCTGGGCTGTGGCGGAGAACGTCTGGCCGTCGTAGTTGAAGCTGCCCAGCACGGCGTAGTCGGCGTCCATTTCCTCGGCGATGCGGTACATGGTGGCGCGCGACAGGCGCAGGCCGGCCGGCACGCCCAGCCGGTCGAAGGCGTAAAGGCGCTCCTCGCGTCCCATGACGAACAGGGAAGGCGAGCGCAGCCGCTGCCCAATCACTTCCGGGAAGGCCTCGCTGATCCACTCCAGTCCCGGCGCGTGCGACTGGTTCTCGAACGGCATGACCACAATGGTCTGCGCCGTGGGCGCGTGGAACTGGGCCGGGGCCGCTGCCGCGAGCACCGGCAGCAGGAATGCACAGAACAACCGGGAGCGCCTCAAGATAAAACGATTATAAGGGGCCGCGGAAAGCCGGCGGGAGCACCCGGCGGAAGCCGGCCTGCGCCGCTCGTCCCCTACCCCGGAACTTTTACCGGCTGTTCAACAACTCTGGTTGACTTGGGGTGTTTGAAACGATACAAAGTAAGTGGACACTTACAACTTGGCCACCCTCGTCACATCCCGTATGCCGGGACGAGCGCCGGCGCGCACCGCTTCACGCCTGAACTCCCGCTTGGGTCCGGAAGACCGGCGCGAGCAGATCCTCGACTCCGCCATCCCCTTGTTCGCGCGCCACGGTTTCAACGGGACCACCACGCGCCGCATCGCGGAAAAGGCCGGCGTCAACGAAGCCATCATCTTCCGTCATTTCCCAACCAAGCAGGACCTCTACTGGGCCATCATCGAGCGCAAGTGCCGCACCGCGGGCCGGCGACAGATGATCCAGGAAAAACTTTGCAGCGGCGCCAGCGAGACGGAAATCTTTACCGCCATCGCGCGCGCCATGCTGGAGCGCACCCGCAAAGACCAGGACGTGACCCGCCTGCTGCTGTTCAGCTCGCTCGAACGGCACGAGCTGAGCGAACGCTTCTTTCGCACCTACGTCTCGGAGGTCTACTACGCGCTGGGTGAGTACATCCAGGAGCGCATCGAAGCGGGCGCCTTCCGACCGGTGGACCCGGTGCTGGGGGCGCGCATGTTTCTGGGCATGGTCGTCTACCACAACTGGGTGCAGGAACTGTTTGGCGGCGGCAAGCTGCGCCGGTACGACGCTGACCTCGTCGCGCGCACCGTAGCCGAGACGTGGCTGCGCGGAGTGCAGGTCCGCGAGGCGGGAGCGCAAAACGGCAGCGCGCCAGGGGATCCACGCAGCCGGCGAGCCGTGGCTCGTGTGAACGGCGCCGCCCACAGATCGCAGACACGAAACGGGGACCGATGAAGCACATCACGCTACAGAACGCGGCGCGCCGTCCGGCGGCATGGCTGCCGCCCATCACGGCAATCTTGCTGTTGCTGGCCGGCTGCTCGGAGAAGAAGGCGGCGGGCCCGGCCGCTCCGCAGACGGTGCCGGTGTCGGTGGCCACGGCCACGGTAAGGAACGTGCCACTTGAGTTGTCGTCCATTGGCAACGTGCAGGCGTTTACCTCGGTGATGATCAAGTCGCAGGTGAACGGCATCGTCACCGCGGTGCACTTCACCCAGGGGCAGGACGTGAAGCAGGGCGACCTGCTGTTCACGCTCGACCGCCGTCCGTTCGAAGCTGACCTGGCGCGCGCGCAAGCGCAGCTCGCCAAGGACCAGGCCGACCTGGCCAATGCCCGCGCGCAGGCTGCGCGCTTCACCGCTCTGCTGAAAGAAGGCGTGGTCTCGGCGCAGCAGGCCGAGCAGATGACCACCAACGCCGCCGCGCTCGAAGCCGCCGTAAACGCCGACAAGGCCCAGGTCGAGTACTCACGCGTCCAGCTCCAGTACACGCAGATTTACGCGCCCATCAGCGGACGCACCGGCGACGTGCTGGTGCATCCCGGCAATGTCGTCAAGGCCAATGATGTTCCCGTGCTGGTGAGCATCAACCAGGTCACGCCGATATACGCCGAGTTCAGCATTCCCGAGCAGAACCTGGCCGACGTGAAGAAGTACATGGCGCTGGGCAAGCTCGCTGTTCGCGCGATGGTGGCCGATGGCGGCGCTCCGGTCGAAGGCACGCTCACCTTCGTGGACAACGCAGTTGATCCGCAGACCGGCACCATCAAGCTGAAGGGCACCTTCGCGAACACCGAGCGGCGCCTGTGGCCCGGCCAGTTCGTGAACCTGGTGCTGACCCTGGCGGTTGAACCGAACGCGCTGGTAGTTCCGTCTTCGGCGATCCAGAACGGCCAGAACGGCCCGTTCCTGTACGTCGTCAGGCAGGACAACACGGTACAGCGCCGCGACGTGATGGTAGAGCGCACCATCAACGACCAGACGGTCGTCCGCAGCGGCCTGCAGGCCGGCGAGACGGTGGTCACCGACGGACAGCTGCGTCTCCAGCCCGACGCCAGGGTTGACATCAAGAGCGCGGTGAACGCGCCGCCGGCGGGCAGCGAAACGCCCAAGGCGGCGCAGGGAAGCGGAGCCGGAGCAGGCGCGGCGCGAGGCGCCACGTCTACACCGGCAGAGGCCAGCGCCAGCAGCGACACCGCTGCGCAGCGCGGCAGGCAGGCCAGCGGACAATGAGCATCGCTGAACTTTTCATTCGACGGCCGGTCATGACCACCCTGGTCATGATCGCCATTCTGCTGTTCGGCATCGTTGCCTACCGCCAGTTGCCGGTCAGCGACCTGCCCAACGTCGACTTCCCCACCATCCAGGTGAACGCCAACCTGCCCGGCGCCAGCCCGGAGACGATGGCTTCGGCGGTCGCCATGCCGCTGGAGAAGCAGTTCTCCACCATCCCCGGCCTGGACTCGATGACCTCCACCAGCCAACTGGGGAACACGCAGATCACGCTGCAGTTCACCCTCGACCGCAACATCGACGCGGCCGCGCAGGACGTGCAGGCCATGATCGCCAAGGCGGCGCGCGACCTGCCGCCCGACATGCCCACCCCGCCTTCGTACCAGAAGGTGAATCCCGCCGATCAGCCGGTGCTGTACCTGAACGTCGCCTCCGACACGATGCGCCTCTCCGACGTGGATGAGTACGCCGAGACGCTGATCGCGCAGCGCATCTCCATGGTGCCCGGCGTGGCGCAGGTCAACGTCTTCGGCGCCGCCAAGTACGCGGTGCGCGCTCAGCTCGATCCGCGCAAGATGGCCAGCGCGCAGATCGGCATCAACGAAGTCGTCAACGCGATCCAGAACGGCAACGTCAACCTGCCCACCGGAATTCTCTGGGGACACAACCAGGCCTACACCGTGCAGGCCACCGGCCAGATCAACACCGCCGAGGCCTACCGCCCGCTCATCGTCGCCTACCGCAACGGCGCGCCGGTCAGGCTGGAGCAGATCGGCCATGTCTTCGACAGCGTGGAGAACGACAAGTCGGCAAGCTGGTCGGGCGACCAGCGCACCATCATCCTGCCCATCCAGAAGCAGCCCGGCACCAACACCATTGAAGTCGTTGACAACATCAAGAAGCTCTTCCCCACGTTCCAGGCGCAGCTCCCGCCAACCGTAAAACTGGGGATCCGCAGCGATCGCTCAGTGGCCATCCGCGAGTCGGTGCGCGATGTGAAGTTCACCCTCATGCTCACCATCGCGCTGGTGATCATGGTGATCTTCCTCTTCCTGCGGAACCTCTCGGCCACCGTGATTCCCAGCCTGGCGCTGCCCATGTCGATCGTGGGCACGTTCGCGGCGATGTACCTGCTCGGCTACAGCGTGGACAACCTGTCGCTGATGGCGCTCACCCTCTCCGTCGGGTTCGTGGTCGACGACGCCATCGTGATGCTGGAAAACATCGTCCGCCACATGGAGATGGGCGAGCCGCCCTTCCAGGCGGCGCTGCGCGGCTCGCGCGAGATCGGCTTCACCATTCTCTCCATGACGCTGTCGCTGGCCGCCGTTTTCATCCCGGTAGTGTTCATGGGCGGAATCCTCGGCCGTCTGCTGCACGAGTTCGCCGTCACCATCGGCGTCGCGATCCTGGTTTCCGGGTTCGTTTCCCTCACCCTCACCCCCATGGCGTGCAGCCGCTTCCTGCGTCCGCCCCACGACCAGAAGCACGGCGCCATTTACAACCTGGTGGAGAAGGCATTCGATTCCACCCTTCACCTCTACGACCGCACGCTCAAAGTCGCTATGGCGCATCGCCGCACGGTGATGGTGGTCTCGTTGATCGTGCTGGTGGCCACCGTTTACATGGGCTTCAACATGCCCACCGGCTTCCTGCCCAGCGAAGACACCGGGCAGATCGTGTGCTTCACCGAAGCGGCGCAGGGAATTTCGTTCGACGACATGGTGGCCCATCAGAAGGCGCTGGCCAACATCGTGAAAACTGACCCGGAGCTGAAGGCCTGGGTGCAGGACTACTTCTCCAGCGTGCCCCGCGGCTCGGCCAACCAGGGCATGCTCTTCCTCCGCCTGATTGACGACCGCAGCAAGCGCCCGCACGTC
Organism: Terriglobales bacterium; assembly: GCA_035651995.1. Classification (NCBI taxonomy): domain Bacteria; kingdom Pseudomonadati; phylum Acidobacteriota; class Terriglobia; order Terriglobales; species Terriglobales bacterium. Next base: position 65,844 of record DASRER010000027.1, read on the forward strand.
GACCAGGTCATCCAGAAGCTGCGCACTAAGCTCTCAGTGGTGCCCGGCATTCAGGTCTTCCCGCAGAACCCGCCGCCCATCCGCATTGGCGGCCAGCTCACCAAGAGCCAGTACCAGCTCACCCTGCAGAGTCCCGATACGGACGAGCTCTACCGCTACGCGCCCATCATGCTGGAGAAGATGCGCAAGCTGCCGGGCCTGCTCGATGTGACCAGCGACCTGCAGCTCAAGAACCCGCAGGTGAACGTCAAGATTGACCGCGACAAGGCTTCCGCCGTGGGCCTCACGCCGCAGCAAATCGAGGAGTCGCTCTACAGCGCCTACGGCTCGCGCCAGATTTCGACCATCTACGCGCCCAACAACGCGTACAAGGTCGTGGTGGAGGTCGAGCCGCAGTTCCAGCGTGATCCGAACGCGCTGGGGCTGCTCTACATCCGCTCCAACAGCGGACAACTGATTCCGCTCAGCTCGGTGGCGAAAATCGAGCGCAACATGGGCCCGCTCACCGTGAACCACATGGGCCAGTCGCCCTCGGTCACGCTGTCCTTCAACCTGCGGCCGGATTTCCCGCTGGGCACCGCCGTGGAGGAGATCTACAGGACGGCGCGCGAGACGCTGCCCTCGACCATCGCCACCAACTTCCAGGGCGCGGCGCAGGCCTTCCAGTCGTCCATGGTTGGACTGGGCGTGCTGCTGGTGATGTCGATCCTGGTGATCTACATCATTCTCGGGATTCTGTATGAGAGCTTCATCCACCCGATCACCATTCTCTCCGGCCTGCCCTCGGCCGGCTTCGGCGCGCTGCTCACGCTCTACCTGTTCTCACGCCCGTGGATGCCCTCGTTTCTCCGCAGCACCAACGAGCTCAACCTGTACGCGTTCGTTGGCATCATCATGCTGATCGGCATCGTGAAGAAGAACGCCATCATGATGATCGACTTCGCGCTCGACGCGCAGCGCAACAACGGCCAGAAGCCGGAGGAGGCCATCTACTACGGCTGCCTGGTGCGCTTCCGTCCCATCATGATGACCACCATGGCGGCACTCATGGGCACGCTGCCCATCGCGCTGGGCTGGGGCGCCGGGTCGGAATCACGCCGCCCGCTCGGCTTGGCGGTCGTCGGTGGGCTGGTCTTCTCGCAGCTCATCACCCTTTACCTGACGCCGGTGTTCTACATTTATATGGAGCACTTCCAGCAGTTTATGGCGCGGACCTTCAAGAAAGGGAAGAAGGCGCCCGAGGAGACGCTCGAGCCGGCGCTGGCGAGCCACGACTGACCGGAAGTATTCGGTGACGATGTAACGTCCGTCACTGGACAGGCGACAGACGTTTCGAGCGTCTGACCTTCAACGGCAAGTTCCGTGACGAGTGCTTGAACGAGAGCTGGTTCACTTCGCTCGCCGACGCGCGGCGAACCATCACGGCTTGGCAGCGGTATTACAACCAGGAGCGCTCACACTCGGCGCTCGGCTATCGCACCCCGGAGGAGTTTGCAGCAGCGAGCAAAAGCTTCGACAGAGCTGGAGTGGGGCAAGGGACCTCAAACACCGGCCCCTCCCCACACCCCCCATCCCCGCTACGCTGCGGGGCGAACAAAACCCGGAGAAAGTCTCATTATCCCTGGACTAAAAACGGGGGGCAGGTCACACGGGTACGGCGGAAGCCTGGGCGGCACGAGTTTTTTTGATACGGATATTCAGAAAGCCTTGGGTATAACGGTAGACGAAAAGAACACGAAGAATATTTCTGACTTCATCAAGAAACACTGCGCAAAGTAGGCATAGGGACTACCGATGCGAATGACCCACCGAATCTGGGCAGCGATTCTTGGACTTCTTGCCATTTCGCCCCATGCCTATTCCAGCCCTGCGTCGCTTGGATCGATTGAGGGCAAAGTGACTGACCTCTTCGGCCGGTCGATTTCGTCAGCCAAGGTCGAGGTTATGTGGCCGCAGCTCCCTGGTATCAACCGGTTATCGACAGTGAGTGACAAGAACGGGGCGTATAAGCTTCTCAGCGTTCGCCAAGGGGATATTACGATCAGCGTGATTTCCCCTGGTTTTCACGAAGAGCAGCGATCCTTTTATCTGTCACCAGGCGAGAAGAGAATTCTCAATGTAGGTCTTCGTGTCGGGGAGCTGACCGATTTCCCGTCCTTGAAAGTAACGGGCGCAGTGCATTCGACGAACGGAGTCGCGATGCGGAATGCGGATGTCACAATCATGAATTGCTTCAATGAGCAGCTAGGAAAACAAGTCAAGACTGATCATGAGGGCAAATACCAAGTGGAACTGTCTCGCGCTGGCCAGTACCTCGTGTATGCATCGGCTCCCGGGTTTTCGGTCGCCGTGACAACTCTCGTATTACGAGGTGTGCCTAACGAGTCTCACGAGATCAATCTATCGCTCTCGCCTATGCGCGAGCCGTCCAACCCTTGACAAGAAATTCGGCGTCCATGCAGTTTGCGATGCGATGAGCCTCCAGCGGGCGGTGCCCGACCCTTTGCGATTCGCCGCTGCGGAGTGACCTGCTCCCCTTGACCTGCCCCCTTACTCCGCACACTCCTGAATACGAACGTTGATGTTAACTCCATCCTCGTGGTGAGCGGGTGACCTGCCCCCCTAAATCCGCACATCTCTGAGTATGATTTCACACTTTGCAGAAGCGGAGAGCGAGGGGAGGAGCATGTCTCGGAGCCGGCATACGGAAGCGGAGATGATCGCAGCACTGAAGCAGATGGACGCAGGGCGGCGGGCGGAGGATGTGGCGCGGGAAGTGGGCGTGAGCAAGCACACGCTGTACTCCTGGAAGGCGAAGTACGGCGGGATGGACGCGACGCAGGCGCAGGAGGCCAAGCAGTTGCGCGACGAGAACAACCGGCTGCGCAAGCTGGTGGCGGACCTGTCGCTGGACAAG